>NZ_JBHDVN010000010.1:0-86453 GCF_046635365.1 Acinetobacter sp. NIOH-H-8 | reverse complement strand
TAACTGGGTAATTATTGATGCGACAGAATGTTTAATAGAACGCCCGAAAAAAAAATCAGAGTAAGTTCTACAGTGGTAAAAAGAAGAAACATACGTTAAAAGCCCAAGTGATCTATCATCCGAAGAGTAAACAAATCATAGGAGTAGATATATCGTCTGGCAGTCAGCATGATATTAAATTGGCAAGAAAAACAGTTAAGAAATTCAAACATTGTGACTATGTTATGACCGATTTAGGGTACTATGGGTTAGAGCAAGATGGCTTTAAATTATTGATGCCAATAAAGAAAAAGAAGAATCTACCCTTATTTGATGCTGAGAAAAATTACAATAAAATGATTGGAAAAATACGAGTTGTAATCGAACACATTAACAGTCAATTGAAAAGATTTAGAATACTAAGTGAACGCTATCGAAATAGACGGAAAAGATTCGGTTTACGCATTAACTTAATCGCTGCACTGGTAAACCGGATGAACTTGCAATAACGACTTTCGCAAGAGATCTAATGTCTGAATCCAATAAGTTTTTATTGGCGGTGCTCAACCGTTGTAAAGGCAATTCGATCACTACGAATCATACGTTTTTGCTGCAAAGAAGGCTGTTCCATCTGTGGCATATTCCATACCGCGCGGTCGGTACGCTGCATTCGTTTTACTTTTGGCGCTTCTTTTTTCATGGGTGCCTGAAAACTAATACGATCGCTACGAGTCACTTTTTTGGACTCAGTATCGGCCATTGTGGCTGCGCTCATTGACATCAGAATGACTGTACTCAGACTCATCATCAGTGATTTTTTCATGGGAGAATTCTCTAAACTTAATAATCGCTATTATAAATTAATATATAAAATATTATCTATTTTTCAGATTTAAAACTTAAAGGTATTTTTTTATTCTGGCTATCGCTTTTTTAAATCATTAAAGGGGAATCCAAGTTTTAAGCGCTAAATTCAGAACATAAAAAATCCCTCCGTAGAGGGATTTTTGAAATATAAAAATTAACCCAACAATAGACTGTTAATACGTTTTACATACTCAGCCGGATTTTCTGGTAGACCACCTTCTGCAATCATTGCCTGATCAAAGATCACATTGGCCAGATCATCAAACTGGGCAGAACCTTCCAGTTTTTTCACCAATGGATGTTCCGGGTTAATCTCCAGAATCGGCTTCACATCCGGTACAGGCTGACCTGCATCTTTCAGCATACGGATCAGTTGTGGAGAAAGCTCCCCGTCCCCTGTGACCAGACAGGCTGGTGAATCAACCAGACGAGTCGTTACACGTACTTCTTTGGTTTTGTCTTTCAAAGAATCTGTCAGCTTTTCAACCACAGGTTTGAACTGTTCAGCTGCAGCTTCCAGTGCTTTTTTCTCTTCTGCATCTTGCAGATCACCTAGGTCAACTGCACCCTTAGATACGTTTTGCAATGGGGTACCATCAAACTCATGCACGAAGTTCATTGCCCATTCATCGACACGCTCTGACATCAGCAATACTTCAATGCCTTTTTTCTTGAACACTTCCAGTTGCGGTGAGTTTTTCGCAGCATTCAGGCTTTCAGCGGTAATGTAGTAAATCGCTTTCTGGCCTTCTTTCATGCGTGCTTTATAGTCTGCCAATGAAGTGCTCACCTCATCATTGGTCGAAGTTGCATAGCGCAGCAGTTTCAAGATGCGTTCGCGATTACCGAAATCTTCACCCAGACCTTCTTTCAGCACCGCACCAAATTCGCGGTAGAAAGTTTTGAAGTTTTCCTGATCTTTTTCATCTTCAGATTTTGCCAGATTATCCAAAGTGGTCAGAATACGGCGAGTGTTACCTTCACGGATGGTTTTCACATCACGGCTTTCCTGCAGCAATTCACGGCTCACATTTAATGGCAGATCGGCACTGTCTACCACACCCTGTACAAAGCGCAGATAGTTTGGAATCAGGTTATCCGCATCATCCATAATGAACACACGTTTCACATAGAGTTTGATGCCGGCTTTGGCTTCACGGGTGAAAATATCCTGTGGCGCCTTGCTTGGGATATAAAGCAGTTGGGTATATTCTGTACTACCTTCAACACGGTTATGTGCCCAAGCCAATGGTGCAGCAAAATCATGGGTCAGGTTCTTATAGAATTCGGTATATTGCTCTTCAGTAATCTCAGATTTATTCCGAGTCCACAGTGCGCTGGCCGAGTTAATCGCTTCCCACTCATCGGTCTTCACATATTGACCGCCTTTTGGTGTTTCACCTTCAGCAGCTTCTTCTTCCTGCCAGACTTCTTTTTGCATCTGGATTGGCAGGCTGATGTGATCTGAGTATTTATTGATGATCTGTTTGACTTTATAGCTTTGCAGATAATCCAGTGCATCTTCACGCAGATGCAGGATAATATCGGTACCACGACCTTCTTTAGTGATCTGTTCAACTTCGAATTCACCAGTACCGCCACTGATCCAGCGCACCCCTTCTGAGGTATCCGTACCGGCACGACGTGATTCTACAGTAATCTTGTCAGCCACAATAAAGCCTGAGTAGAAACCGACACCAAACTGGCCAATCAGCTGAGCATCAGCTTTCTGATCACCCGTCAGTTTTAACATAAAGTCTTTGGTCCCTGATTTAGCAATCGTCCCCAGATTTTCAATGGCTTCTTGCTGGCTTAAACCGATCCCGTTATCTGAAATGGTAATAGTTTTATTTTCTGGATCGAGGCTGACACGTACGCGGAGGTCAGGATCATTTTCATAATATTCAGGATGATTAATGCCTTCAAAACGTAATTTGTCACACGCATCTGAAGCATTAGAGATCAATTCACGCAGGAAAATTTCAGGATTTGAATAAAGCGAATGGGTCACGAGGTGCAGTAACTGCGCTACCTCAGCCTGGAAACTGTGTTTTTGTACGCTTAAATCGCTCATGAATCACTCCTATTATTTTAGATACAGATGTTAACTGCTGCCTATATGAATGGAGTGAGTTCAATAATTTTCAATAGCCTCAAAATAATTTTTTCGCAAAAAATATTTTTATGGCTTTCATTTTTATCAGTTTAATTGATGGGATGGACAAGACTTAATAAGGCCCCATTTTATAGATACGATCAAAATGCAGATCCAGCTGCTGCTGACGCATGTTATAGACCTGACTCAAGCAGGATACGGATTCCTGGCAGCGGTCACGGAACTGCAGCCATTTCACCTGATCGCGTTGAATCACCGAACGTGTTCCCATCGGCACCATACGGCGCAAGATGTTATAGCTGGTACTCATTTTGACATCAGCATCATTCAGCAAACGATGTTCACAAATTGTTTTCTCAGTCGCGGTTGTCGCTTTTTGACAATTAAAACTGGCAGCATAACTCTGTGAAATAAACAGCGTACTGAAGATCAAAAAACTCTTCGACAAAAAACTCATGCTTTGATCTTCCTTATTATTAAGTCGTATTCAATTAATATTTACTTTATTCGTTTTAATATATTTGAGTATTGCCAATCTGCTCAATTTCAATACGTTATAAATCGTTGTTATTTTGAAAAAAAGCCCCATGCAGGATGAGGCTTTTGGAAAAGTGAACCAAAAAATTGGAGCTTAGAATTTATAGCTATAACCGATCGTATAAACCCAAGGATCGATTCCAAATTCACCTAAATTAATTTTTGTCCCATCAGCAGTCTTTGCTTCCAGATCTGTATCTAAGTCTGCATAACGTGCATCAACAAAGACACCCCAGTTTTTTGCATCCGCTGGCTGGAAGTTAAAGCCGACTTGGCCAGCTACCCCATAAGCAACATCTGCATCAAGCTTTGCTACACCTAATGCGTCTTTTGCAGTTTGGCTAAATTCTTCATCCCATGGAATGAATACTGTAGCACCTACACCGATATATGGAGTAAAGCGGCTTGAATTTTTAAAATTATATTTGGCTGTGATTGTTGGTGGTAGATGTTTTAATGATGCAATTTTCACATCACCCGCCATCTCAACATCATGTTTAAATGGGGTAGCCAATAATAATTCGGCTGAAATATTGTCATTGAAGAAATATTCGACTGAAGGAGTAAAATTGAGTTCGCTACTTGCTTTAGCATCTTCAACTACACCAGGAATCAGGTCAGTTTCCTGAGTAGGCGCTAATACAGAAGCCCCCACTTTCACTTGCCATTGCCCTGCCATCGCAGATGCTGAAAGACCCATTAATGCAATTAGAGCTACTTGCTTTAACATTTTAAAATACCCCCAAGGGAAGAATAATTATTAAGAAAATATTTCTTAATTAATAATAAACATGGCTTAAATTAATATGCAATAGATATTATAAAACTAATTTTTATTTATTATTTAAGTATATGTAATTATTAAATATTTATTTTAAATT
This sequence comes from Acinetobacter sp. NIOH-H-8, assembly GCF_046635365.1. Classification (NCBI taxonomy): domain Bacteria; kingdom Pseudomonadati; phylum Pseudomonadota; class Gammaproteobacteria; order Moraxellales; family Moraxellaceae; genus Acinetobacter; species Acinetobacter sp. NIOH-H-8. Next base: position 82,073 of record NZ_JBHDVN010000010.1, on the reverse strand, counting down.
GACTATATTGGTTGGTTTTGAATACCCAGTAATTTAATCAGATTAAAATAATAATATTCAGAGTAAAATAATCAGGTTTATATTAATTTTTTATTTAAATATATATTTTAAATACATCTTATAATTTATTTTAAATCTAGGCAAATCTGCTCCGATTTATATCAGAGCAGATTATAAAAAGGACTTACAGAACCATAGCTGCAATCCAGCCAAAAATCATAAGCGGAATATTAAAATGAATGAAGGTTGGAACCACACTATCCTTCATATGGTCATGCTGACCATCCATATTCAGACCGGATGTTGGGCCTAGAGTTGAATCTGATGCTGGAGAACCGGCATCGCCCAAAGCAGCCGCAGTCCCGATAATTGCAATAGTTGCTGCAGGACTAAAACCAAATTGAATACAGAGCGGTACATAGATAATCGCCAGAATTGGCACAGTCGAAAATGATGAACCGATACCCAAAGTAATCAGCAGACCAATCAATAACATCAGGAAAGCAGCCAGTGCCTGGCTATCACCAATCCAGTTTACCGAAGCTTCGACTAAGGCGGGTACCTGATTAGTCGCTTCAATTACGGCAGCAAAACCTTGCGCGGCAATCATGATAAAGCCAACCAGGGCCATCATACGCATACCGGTGATGATCACATCATCTGCTTCTTTCCATTTAAAGATTCCGGCACAACTCAAGATTGCGACACCGACCAGACCGGCAAGAATCATCGAATCTGAATAGAGCTGTACTGCAAGGGTTGCAAATACCGCAACCGCTGCCATCCAGATGGTAAATTTAGCGATTTGTGGCTTTGCCGATTTTTGTTCTACACCCAGTTCAGCAGAGATACTTTGCTGCTGTTCCACATGGATATCTTTATAAAGACGTGGCTTACGGTAGCTGATAAACATGGCCACCAGCAAACCCACGAACATACCTGAGACCGGAATCGCCATCGCAGCGGGAATCTGGTCATAAGTAATCTCAAATCCGTAGGGTTTACCAAAGGTATTGATGTTATGGCCCAGAATATCATTCAGGAAGATGGCACCAAAACCAACTGGAACCAGCATATATGTTCCCACCAGACCAAAGGTCAGCAGACAGGCTACCAAACGGCGATCCAGCTTCAGATGGTTAAATACCAATAATAACGGTGGAATCAAAACCGGAATAAAGGCGATGTGCACCGGAATCACGTTTTGCGAGAAAACGGCAGCCAATGCGACGGTACAGAAGATCAGATATTTAACCTTGTTCTGTGCCTTTTCTGATGCCTCACCTTTTAAGGTGGTAATCATTTTATAGGCCAGCAAGTCAGGCAAACCGGAACGTGCCAAGGCCAAAGCAAAGGCACCCAGGATGCCATAAGCCAAGGCAATTTTAGCGCCGCCGCCCAGACCATTGTTAAATGCATCTAAAGTTCCCTGGAGGCCAAGACCTGCCAGCAAACCACCCGTAACAGCACCAATGACCAGGGCAAAAACCACAGGTACACGTGCCAATGAGAGTCCAAACATGACTCCAATAGCAGCAAGAATTGCGAACATAATGAATTGGGAATGAGAGAAAACGGCTATTTTATCAGAAAATCCGGATAAAAATTCTTCCACTTATCCCTTGCCGAGTCACGTTCCCAATCTCCGTATCAGATGGTCGCTGTTAATTTCTGCTGAATAAAATTATGAATCAGATGAGCCACCTGTTCCGGCTGGCTTAGGATAGCCCAGTGATTGGCATTCAGTTCTACCCGGGAAAAATCTTCCACCCATTTTGGCATTTCATCAATCAGATCCGGGCCAACAAACTGGTCCTTTTTGAGCACAATTGCCTGTACCGGACAGATCGCAAAACGCTGTCTAGGTCGAGATAAACGTGGTAGAAAGTTCGCCCGATACAGATTGACGCCATATTTGCCGTCTTTGACAATATTCTGGTTTAGCGGCAGATTATCCTGCTGTTCCAGCTGACTGATCATTTTGCCCCAACGTTCTGCATTAAAGAAATTCCATGCTGTAGGTGCTATAAAAGGTAGCTGGAATACCGCGATATACCAAGACTTGGTCATCTGTTTAAAAAACTTGGCCTTATACTGTTTAAACTGTTCACGCATCCAGAAAGCAGCATGATCCAGACATGGACCTGACATGGTGCTAAAAGACAAAATCCGGCCTTTAAATTTAGGTTCGGTGACTGCTTCCCAAGCCTGGATTGACCCCCAGTCATGAGCCGCAAGGTGGAAAGCTCGTCCTGGCAAGACCTGATCGACCACTTGCTCTAAATCTGCACACAGACGTTCCAGACGATAATCCCGAATTTTCTTGGGAACGCTGGAGTCTCCTGCTCCGCGCACATCATAGGTCACCACAAAATAATCCTGAACGAGGTGAGAAATTACCGCTTCCCAAACATCCTGATGGTCAGGATAACCATGAACCAGCACCAAAGCCGGTCGCTCAGGCTCACCCCAGGTTTTCACATAGAGACGTTGATGATCGCTGGTATCTACCCACTGGCTATGTCTTTGCATAGATGTATCCTTATTCGCTGATTGACTCTTTTATTGTTGAAATAGGCACGATTTATCAATGCCAGCTTATTTTTGTTGTTCTAGTATGCATACAAGACCAGAAAAAAGAATATCCGCATGAGCCTATTACGAAAAATTCAGCAACTGCCTTTATTATCCAAATTTATCCTGAATCGCTATGCCCCTTATCGTGGAGCAGGCATTGTCATTGATGAAATGGACTTTGCCAATTATCACGTTCGCGTGAAAATGCCACTGACTCGCAAGAATCAGAATATTGTCGGAGTACATTTTGGTGGCAGCCTGTATTCCATGGTCGACCCTTTTTATATGTTATTGCTGATGCATCATCTTGGTCCGAAATACATTGTTTGGGATAAAAGCTCTACCATTCAGTTTCTGGCGCCAGGACGCGGAACAGTCTATGCTGACATCCGGATTTCCAAGCAGGAAGTACAAACAGTAAAAGAACTGGCAGCTAACCATAGTCCGGTTTATCGCCAGTATCAGCTTAATATTTATGATGATTCCGGTGTGCGTATCGCTGAGGTACAAAAGACCGTTTATATCCGCCTTAAACAGAGCAAAGGCAAGCCTCGAGAAGCTAAATAACGAAATTGAATAAACTAAAAGCGCCATTGAGGCGCTTTTAAATCGATCTGGAGGATAGTTCTGTCGATTAACGACGACGGTTATTCTGTTCGATCGCTGCACCAGCACCACCACCGATGGCACCACCAATTGCAGCCCCACCTGTACCGCCAAAGATGCTTTTACCCACTGCAGAACCTACAGCACCACCGACACCACTATAGGTCGCATTACGGTTTGAACCACCTTGAGCTTTACTACCGACTGCTGCACCGGCACCACCGCCAACTGCTGCACCAACACCACCACCTACTCTGTTACCTACACCACCACCCACTGCACCACCGAGCGCAGCTGCGCCAATACGCTGATCTTTAGCAGACATATTTTCACAGCCTGCCAACATAAAAGTGGAGATAGTTGCAACAGCCATTACGCTCATTAACTTTTTCATGATCTTGGCCTTCCTTCGTGCTTTGACTTAAGATTAACCTGATTTTAAGGAGCGATTCATAACAAGATGTTAAATCTTGAAACCCTCATGATTTATTTTGTAAAGAGCGCATGAAAGATCATGTTTTATTGAGGATTTCTCCATATTTAGGACAAGTAACCACCAGATAATCTGATCTTTTCTAGCGATATAAATATGAATAATTTTAGGAAATAAAAAAGCCACCCGAAGGTGGCTTTTTAAAATGATTTAGCGGCTAATTACAGACCGTTAAATTCATCGCTGAATGCTTGGCTCAACGCCTGGTCTACATCGGAGAAGTCATTGTGCAGTTCAAATTCTGCAGCTTCTGCTTCTTGACGACGACGCTCTAAGTGGTAAGCCAGACCTGTACCCGCTGGGATCAGACGACCTACAACTACGTTTTCTTTTAGACCGCGTAGATCATCTTCTTTACCTGTTACAGCCGCTTCAGTTAACACACGAGTAGTTTCCTGGAACGATGCAGCAGAGATGAACGAGTCAGTAGAAAGCGACGCTTTGGTAATACCCATCAATTGACGTTCAAACTTCGCAGGGAACTTGTTTTGCGCAAGAACAGCTTGGTTCTCTTGCATCACACGGATGTAATCCACTTGTTCACCTTTGATGAAGCTTGTATCGCCACCGTCAGTGATGTCCACTTTACGCAGCATTTGACGTACGATCACTTCGATGTGTTTATCGTTGATTTTTACACCTTGCAGACGGTAAACGTCCTGAACTTCGTTCACGATGTAGTTGGTCAACGCCACTTCACCTTTCAAACGTAAGATGTCATGCGGGTTCTGTGGACCATCAGAAATAGTTTCACCACGGTTCACATGTTCGCCTTCGAACACGTTAATGGTACGCCATTTCGGAATCAGCTCTTCGTAGATCTCAGAACCATCATCCGGAGTAATGACCAGACGGTTTTTACCTTTGGTTTCTTTACCGAAGCTTACAACACCTGACACTTCTGCAAGGATTGCGTGTTCTTTCGGTTTACGTGCTTCGAACAAGTCAGCAACACGTGGCAGACCACCGGTAATATCACGAGTACGTGAAGATTCTTGTGGTACACGACCAATTACGTCACCCACACCAATGGTTTCGCCATCACGGACAGAAAGAATGGTGTTTTGTGGCAAGAAGTAGAACTGTTCACCGCCGTCTACTGTGTCAAGCACAACAGCTGGACGTAAATCTTTACCAGAAGCAGGACGTGCTGTTACAGGCAAGATTTCAACAGTGGTCATACCAGTTGCATCATCAGTTTTCGATGTTGCAGTTACACCATCAGCAATCTGGCTGAAGCGAACTTTACCAGCTACTTCTGTAACCAGTGGATGTGTATGCGGATCCCAAGTCGCTACGATACCGCCTGCTTCTACAGCTTCACCATCTTTCAGCAAGATAGACGCACCATATGGCAGTTTGTAACGTTCACGTTCACGGCCTAAGTCATCTGCAATACCGATTTCACCTGAACGTGAAGTTGATACCAAGTGACCTTTGGCATGTTGTACAGTTTTTACGTTATGGAAACGTACAGTACCTTTATTACGGACTTGTACGCTGTTTGCAGCAGAAGTTCGGCTCGCAGCACCACCTACGTGGAAGGTACGCATGGTTAACTGTGTACCCGGCTCACCAATTGACTGAGCAGCCATAACACCCACAGATTCACCTGGGTTTACCAAGTGACCGCGTGCAAGGTCACGACCGTAACATTTCGCACAAACACCGAAAGTAGATTCACAAGATACGACTGAACGTACTTTAACTTCATCGACACCTTGCTCTTCCAGGTAGTTTGCAAGTTTTTCGTCGATCAATGTGTTACGCGGCAGAATAACTTCTTCAGTACCAGCACGTTTCACATCTTCAGCAACTACACGACCTAGTACTCGAGTACCCAGGTTCTCGATCACGTCACCGCCTTGAATGAACGGAGTCATGACAAGACCAGACAACGTACCACAATCCGGCTCAGTGATGACCAAGTCTTGCGCAACGTCTACCAGACGACGAGTCAGGTAACCAGAGTTCGCTGTTTTCAGTGCTGTATCGGCCAAACCTTTACGCGCACCGTGTGTTGAAATGAAGTACTGAAGTACTGTCAAACCTTCACGGAAGTTCGCTTTAATTGGTGTCTCAATGATCGAACCATCCGGTTTCGCCATCAGACCACGCATACCAGCCAACTGACGAATCTGAGCTGCGGAACCACGGGCACCAGAGTCAGACATCATGTAGATGCTGTTGAATGATTTCTGTTTCTCGTCTTCACCCTGTTTGTTCTTAACAGTTGTGAATGACAAGTTGTCCATCATCGCTTTCGCTACCTGGTCGTTAGTACGCGCCCAGATATCGACCACTTTGTTATAACGTTCGCCGGCAGTTACGAAACCTTGTTCGAACTGTTGTTCAATTTCACGAACTTCAGCTTCGGCTTTCCCGATAATCGCTTGTTTTTGTGGTGGAATGACCATGTCTTCCATACCTACAGAAACACCAGAACGAGTCGCTTGACGGAAGCCAAGGTACATCAATTGGTCAGCGAAGATAACAGTGTCTTTCAGACCCAGTTTACGGTAGCAAGAGTTGATTAACTTAGAGATGTTCTTTTTAGTCATCTCAACGTTAATTTGCTGGAAGTCCATACCTTCAGGCACAACTTCCCAAAGCAGACAGCGACCAGGAGTTGTATCTACGATAATCGTTTGCTGTTCACGTTCGCCGTTTTCGTTGATCACGGTTTGGTGTACACGTGCTTTCACGCGAGCGTGCATATCTACCTGACCAGTCGCAAGCGCACGGTTCACTTCGTCAGTATCCGCGAACACCATGCCTTCACCTTTGGCATTTACTGCATCACGAGTGATGTAGTAAAGACCCAAGACAACGTCCTGAGACGGTACGATGATTGGCTCACCGTTCGCTGGAGACAGAATGTTGTTAGTCGACATCATTAACGCACGAGCTTCTAACTGAGCTTCAAGTGTTAATGGTACGTGTACCGCCATTTGGTCACCGTCGAAGTCGGCGTTGAACGCAGCACATACGAGTGGGTGAAGACGGATCGCTTTACCTTCAATCAGAATAGGTTCAAATGCTTGAAGACCTAGACGGTGAAGGGTCGGCGCACGGTTCAACATTACTGGATGCTGACGAATCACAGAGGCAAGAACATCCCAAACTTCTGGAGTTTCACGTTCAACCATTTTCTTCGCAGCTTTAATGGTTGTTGCTTGACCAGATGCTTGCAGCTTCGCAAAGATGAATGGCTTGAACAGTTCAAGCGCCATTTTCTTAGGAAGACCACATTGGTGTAAACGCAGGCTTGGACCTACGGTAATTACCGAACGACCAGAGTAATCGACACGTTTACCCAACAAGTTCTGACGGAAACGACCTTGTTTACCTTTGATCATATCTGCCAAAGATTTAAGCGGACGTTTGTTCGAACCTGTAATTGCACGACCACGACGACCGTTATCCAGCAATGCATCTACAGATTCTTGCAACATACGTTTTTCGTTACGTACGATGATATCTGGAGCCGCAAGGTCAAGAAGACGTTTCAAACGGTTGTTACGGTTGATCACACGACGGTAAAGGTCGTTCAGGTCAGAAGTCGCGAAACGACCACCTTCAAGTGGTACAAGCGGACGAAGATCTGGTGGAAGTACAGGAAGTACGTTCATCACCATCCATTCTGGCTTGTTGTTCGAATCGTTGAATGCTTCCATCAATTTCAGACGTTTAGAGGCTTTTTTAAGCTTAGTTTCTGAAGTTGTGTTAGGGATTTCTTCACGAAGACGCGCAATTTCAGCTTCAAGATCGATATCTTTAAGCAAGTCTTGAACCGCTTCTGCACCCATTTTCGCAGTGAATTCATCACCGTGTTCTTCTAACGCATTGAAGTATTCTTCATCGTTCAGAAGTTGGTATTTCTCAAATGGAGTCATACCTGGGTCAGTTACAACGTAAGATTCGAAATACAATACGCGTTCGATATCACGTAGCGTCATGTCTAATAAAAGACCGATACGGCTAGGCAATGATTTCAGGAACCAGATGTGTGCAACTGGAGACGCAAGCTCAATGTGACCCATACGTTCACGACGAACTTTCGCAGTTGTTACTTCAACGCCACATTTTTCACAAATGACGCCTTTGTATTTCATACGCTTGTATTTACCACACAAGCATTCGTAATCTTTTACTGGACCAAAGATTTTGGCACAGAACAGACCGTCACGTTCTGGTTTGAACGTACGGTAGTTAATGGTTTCTGGCTTTTTAACTTCACCATGAGACCACGACTTAATCATTTCTGGTGACGCAAGACCAATACGGATACGATCAAACTCTACTGGAGCATGACCGTCGGAATCCGTCTTTTTGCGCATGATATCGAGCAAGTCTTTCAATTTTTTTCTCCGTGTGTCGAGGAGATTTTCACTTCCCGACTGGGTCACAAATATTGTTTTTTACTGAAATTCGGGAATCTCAAAAATCCCCCTAAATCCCCCTTTATAAAGGGGGGACTTTCTCCCCTCTTTCTTAAAGAGGGGTCGGGGGAGATTTCTTAGTCACCATTTTTCAGTTCAATGTTGATACCTAAAGAACGGATCTCTTTGGTCAATACGTTGAACGATTCAGGCATACCTGGGTCCATATAATGGTTACCATCTACAATGTTCTTATAGATACGGGTACGGCCTTCAACGTCATCCGACTTCACAGTAAGCATTTCTTGAAGCGTATATGCTGCACCGTATGCTTCCAGTGCCCAGACTTCCATCTCACCGAAACGCTGACCACCGAATTGTGCTTTACCACCAAGCGGCTGTTGCGTTACTAGAGAGTAAGAACCAGTAGAACGCGCATGCATCTTGTCGTCAACCAAGTGGTTCAGTTTCAGCATGTACATGTAACCTACAGTTACAGGACGGTCGAAACGTTCACCAGTACGGCCATCATACAATACAGTTTGACCCGTACGTGACAAGCCAGCAAGCTCAAGTAATTCTTTGATCTGACCTTCTTCAGCACCATCAAATACTGGAGTTGCCAGAGGAACACCTTTACGCAAGTTACCAGACAGTTTCAAGATTTCTTCATCAGTCAGGCTGTCAAGATCTTCTTGCTGACCGCCAACCTTATTATAAATCTTGTCTAGGAAATCACGCAGTTCAAGAACTGTACGCTGTTCTTTCAGCATCTTATCGATTTGATCGCCAAGACCTTTAGCAGCCATACCCAAGTGAGTTTCCAGAATCTGACCGACGTTCATACGTGATGGTACACCGAGCGGGTTCAGTACGATATCTACTGGTACACCATTGGCATCGTGCGGCATGTCTTCAACAGGCAGGATGTTAGAAACTACACCCTTGTTACCGTGACGACCCGCCATCTTATCACCAGGCTGGATACGACGTTTAACGGCCAGGTAAACCTTAACAACTTTCAATACGCCAGTTGTCAGTTCGTCACCTGTAGAAAGTTTGCGTTTTTTCTCAGCAAATTTCTCATCAATTTCAAGGCTCTTCTCTTTTAAGAACACTTGAATTTGAGTTAAACGTTCAGCAATTGCTTCATCACTTGGTTGGATATCAAGCAGATCAACCAGCTCTAAACCAGATAACAATTCTTCAGACAGTTTGTCACCGCGTTTAGTAGTACCGCCACCGTTAGATTCCTGACCTTTCAACAGACGGACAATACGTTCGCGTGCTGCTTCTTCGAAGATTTTGTATTCTTCTTTCAAGTCTTTACGGTAAGCATCAAGCTGAGCTTTTTCAATTGCCTGAGCACGTTCGTCTTTCTCAAGACCGTCACGTGTAAACACTTGAACGTCGATCACAGTACCTTTAGTACCCGATGGAACACGTAAAGAAGAGTCTTTTACGTCAGCCGCTTTTTCACCGAAGATTGCACGAAGCAGTTTTTCTTCAGGAGTTAACTGAGTTTCACCTTTAGGCGTTACTTTACCTACCAGGATGTCACCCGCGGTCACTTCAGCACCGATGTAAACGATACCTGACTCGTCCAGTTTAGAAAGCGCTGCTTCACCCACGTTCGGGATATCGGCAGTAATTTCTTCAGCACCCAGTTTGGTATCACGTGCAACACATGAAAGTTCCTGGATGTGAATAGACGTTAAACGGTCTTCTTGAAGAACACGCTCAGATAACAAGATCGAGTCTTCGTAGTTGTAACCGTTCCAAGTCATGAACGCTACACGCATGTTTTGACCCAATGCTAGCTCACCACCATCAGTTGATGGACCGTCAGCCAGAACGTCGCCACGACCTACTTTATCGCCCAGGTTCACAAGAACTTTCTGGTTGATACAAGTGTTCTGGTTAGAACGTGTGTATTTGATCAGGTTATAGATATCTACACCTGCTTCGCCTGCAACCATTTCGTCTTCGTTGACACGAATCACGACACGCGAAGCGTCAACAAATTCAATACGACCACCACGTTTCGCGATTACACATACACCAGAGTCATGTGCTACGTTCGCTTCCATACCGGTACCAACCAGTGGTTTGTCAGCGATTAACGTAGGAACAGCCTGACGTTGCATGTTCGAACCCATCAATGCACGGTTGGCGTCATCGTGCTCAAGGAACGGAATCAGTGATGCTGCTACAGATACAACCTGTTGAGCAGATACGTCCATATGCGTCACTTTTTCAGGAGGCATACGTACGAATTCACCTTGGTGACGTACAGAAACGAATTCTTCAGACAGGTTGCCGTCTTTATCTACTGCAGAGTCGGCCTGTGCAATCACAGTACCTACTTCTTCAATCGCAGACAGGTATTCAACGTCATCAGTTACGCGGCCATCAACCACTTTACGGTATGGAGTTTCCAGGAAACCGAAGTTGTTACATTTGGCGTAAACAGACAGAGAGTTGATCAAACCAATGTTTGGACCCTCAGGAGTCTCAATTGGACATACACGACCATAGTGAGTTTGATGTACGTCACGTACTTCGAAGCCCGCACGTTCACGAGTCAAACCACCAGGCCCAAGTGCTGATACACGACGTTTGTGTGTAATTTCAGACAACGGATTGTTTTGGTCCATGAACTGAGACAACTGGCTTGAACCAAAGAATTCTTTGATTGCAGCAGCCACTGGCTTCGCATTGATCAGGTCTTGCGGAGACAGATTATCAGTTTCAGCTTGAGACAAACGTTCTTTAACAGCACGTTCTACACGAACCAGACCTACACGGAATTGGTTCTCAGTCATTTCACCCACAGAACGAACACGACGGTTACCCAAGTGGTCGATATCGTCGACTTCACCTTTACCGTTACGGATTTCTACTAATGTTTTTAATACATCAGTGATATCTTCATTCGAGAGAATGCCTTCAACTTCGCGTGACTTCTGATCAGTACCCACTTCGTAAGGACGACCCAAACGACGGTTAAACTTCATACGGCCGACTGGAGACAGATCATAACGCTCAGAAGAGAAGAACAGGTTGTTGAACAGGTTCTCAGCAGCTTCTTTTGTTGGTGGCTCACCTGGACGCATGACTTTGTAGATTTCTACAAGTGCTTCATCACGGCTTACTGTGGTATCAGCACGTAATGTATCCGCAATGAATGGACCACGGTCGATATCGTTAGTGAACAGGATGTTGAACTGTTTCACGCCGCCTTCTGCAATTTTCACCATAATTTCATGGCTTAGAACAGTATTGGCTGCAATCACATCACCATCTTTCAGTGGGATGTCTTCAGCAGTGATACGTTCGTACAGGTATTCATCAGGAACAGAAAGCTTCTCAAGACCAGATGCTTCCATTTGACGTACATGACGTGCGTTAATACGTTTACCTTGTTCAACAATGACTTTGCCGTCTTTGTCAGCAATGTCGAACTGTGCCATTTCGCCGCGCAGGCGCTCTGGAACAAGGTCAATCTGGTAGCTACCCATGTCCAGATACACAGGTACTTTCTCGTAGAACATGTCGAGAATTTGTTCGTTGGCATAACCCAGCGCACGAAGCACCACAGTCGCAAGCAATTTACGACGACGGTCAATACGTACGTAGACCAGGTCTTTGGCATCGAATTCAAAGTCTAACCATGAACCACGGTAAGGAATGATACGAGCTGAATAAAGGACTTTACCGCTTGAGTGAGTTTTGCCTTTATCGTGGTCAAAGAATACGCCCGGTGAACGGTGCAATTGCGATACGATTACACGCTCGGTACCGTTAATGACGAAAGTACCGTTGTCTGTCATAAGCGGCATTTCGCCCATGTAGACTTCTTGTTCACGTACGTCTTTGATTGATTTAGTTTCGCGATCTTTCAGGATCAAACGAATTTTTACGCGCATTGGTGCTGCATAAGTTGAGCCACGAAGGATACATTCGCGTACATCAAACTCAGGCTTACCAAGACTATACTCAACGAATTCTAAAGCAGCATTGCCAGAATAACTTTCAATAGGAAAAACTGAACGAAATGCGGCTTGGAGACCGATATCTTCGCGGTTTTTTGGTGATTTGCCATCTTGTAAGAATGTTCTGTACGAGTCGACTTGAATCGCGAGCAGGTACGGAGCATCCATGACGCTAGGCAATTTACCAAAATTCTTACGGATCCGTTTCTTTTCGGTATATGAGTATGCCATCTGGAGTCCTCGGAAAGTGTAAACCAAGCCCGCCTGCAGAACGGGCTCAGAAGGAATTACGCTGGCCGATATGGCCACCACTCTTTACAAATGCTGCAATTTTTAGTGGTATTAAAACGCTTAACAATATTTTTTTAATGAAAAATATTGGTAAGCGTTTGTTCATTATGTTTATTTTTAATTTGTATGAATTTTATATCATGCAAACAAAAATCGAGCCGATTATTGTAACGCAAAAAGGCTGATGACCCAAGAGCCATCAGCCAATTTTTGGAGCCGATTATAAAAAAACCGGCTCCTTTAAGAAATTACTTAAGAGTAACTGTAGCACCAGCTTCTTCAAGTTTTTTCTTAAGCTCTTCGCCTTCTTCTTTAGAAACGCCTTCTTTAAGAACTGTAGGTGCGCCTTCAACCATGTCTTTAGCTTCTTTCAAGCCAAGACCAGTAGCTTCACGAACTGCTTTAATTACAGCAACTTTGTTACCACCGAAAGAAGTCAACTCAACGTTGAATTCTGATTGTTCTTCAGCAGCAGCAGCAGCGCCAGGAGCAGCAGCAACAGCAACAGCAGCAGCAGATACGTTGAATTTCTCTTCGAAAGCAGAGATTAGTTCAACAAGTTCAAGAACAGTTTTTTCTGCAACTGCGTTTAGGATTTCTTCGTTAGTTAAAGCCATGAGAATAACTCCAAATGGAAATTGAATGGTGTGGAAATAAATTTAAGCTTATGCAGCTTCTGACTCGTTTTTCTCTTTGAGCGCAGTAATAAGGCGACCCAATTTCGAAATAGGAGCTTGAAGAACGTTTGCAAGCATAGTAAGCGCTTTTTCTTGGTTCGGAAGGTTCGCGATTACGCTAACTTCAGCACCTTCGTAAACTTTGCCATCAAATGCAGCAGCTTTAAGTTCGAATGCTTTGTTAGTTTTTGCGAATTCTTCGAACAAGCGTGCAGCTGCACCCATGTCGTCTTCAGAAGTCGAGAAAGCTAAGATTGTTGGGCCAACAAGGCTGTCGTTCAAGATATTGAATTGAGTATCTTGAAGAGCGCGTTTAGCCAGAGTGTTACGCACGATACGTGTTTTAACACCTAGTTTACGAGCTTCAACACGAAGAGCAGTTAATTGCTCAACTGTTAAACCTTGGTAGTCAGCAACAACAGCGGCAAATGCAGTAGAAGCAATTTCACTTACTTCAGCTACGATCTGTTTTTTGCCTTCAATAAGAAGAGCCATTGTAAAACCTCCTAACGGTGATTTATGTGCCTGATCACAAGCACACTCCCAATTCGTGAATTCATCTCTGAAATCACACGCGGAGGATGAACAAATCACACCACCGCGTCTACGCAGGCTGGAGTATTAAGAGGAAAGCATAAAACTCCCCTCGCCTGAGGTCTTTGACGCTGATAAATTTACATTTATCAATTCAAAGTCTGCCTAAGTTCGCAAGTAGTCCGAAACCGGTTTCTTCTTGCGTAAGTTTTAAAGCAGTGCTTTAAAACTTACTCAGGGCTTTAAAATTCTGTATAAGTTTATAACTTATTTAGAAACGTTTGCTACATCAACGATCAGACCAGGACCCATAGTAGAGCTTAGAGTGATCTTTTGAATGTAAACACCTTTAGAAGTAGCAGGTTTTGCTTTCTTAAGGTCAGCTACAAGAGCTTCAACGTTTTGACGAACAGCTTCAGCAGAGAAACCTACTTGACCGATCGCAGCGTGGATAATACCTGCTTTGTCTACACGGTAACGCGCTTGACCAGCTTTTGCATTTTTAACTGCAGTCGCAACGTCAGGAGTTACAGTACCCACTTTAGGGTTTGGCATTAAGCCACGTGGACCAAGAATCGTACCCAGTTTACCAACAACGCGCATTGCATCAGGAGCAGCAATCACTACGTCGAAGTCAAGGTTTCCGCCTTGGATGCTTTCAGCAAGATCGTCGAAACCAACAACGTCTGCACCAGCTTCTTTCGCAGCTTCAGCAGCAGCGCCTTGAGCAAATACAGCTACGCGTACAGTTTTACCAGTACCTGCAGGAAGAGTAGTCGCGCCACGAACAACCTGATCAGATTTACGAGGGTCAACACCCAGGTTTACAGCGATGTCCAAAGATTCTTTGAATTTCGCAGCTGGAAGGCTAGTAAGAACTTCTACAGCTTCTTCTAAAGTGTAAACTTTCTGTGCTTCTACAGCAGCAGCAATGGCTTTTTGACGTTTAGTTAACTTTGCCATGTCTTATAGCTCCACTTCCAAGCCCATAGAACGTGCAGAACCAGCGATGGTACGTACACGCGCGTCTAAATCAGCACCAGTTAAGTCTGGTTCTTTAGTAGTCGCGATTTCTTCCAATTGAGCACGAGTCAACTTACCAACTTTAGTTTTGTTAGGTACAGAAGAACCCTTTTGGATACCAGCAGCTTTCTTAAGAAGAACAGCAGCAGGTGGAGTTTTCATGATGAATGTGAACGACTTGTCGTTGTACACAGTGATCACGACTGGAATTGGTAGACCAGCTTCAACTTTTTGTGTAGCAGCATTGAATTCTTTACAGAATGCCATGATGTTAACACCACGTTGACCTAGTGCAGGACCAATCGGTGGAGATGGATTCGCTTTACCAGCTGGAACTTGCAGCTTGATATAGCCGTCAATCTTCTTAGCCATTTCAAATTACCTCTGGGTGCAAACGCCGTTAGGCTCCCCAATGATTTCAAGTAACGATACCGTTACAACAACAATGCCTGATTTGCACGCAAATCAGGCGTTTTCAACCCGAACAAATTAAACTGTTTTTTCGACTTGGCGAAATTCCAGTTCAACCTGAGTTGGTCGGTTAAATACGTTAATCGTCAGCGTTAAGCGTGACTTGTCGTAAAGCACTTCTTCCACTACACCTTTAAAGTCAGTGAATGGACCGTCAATTACGAGTAATTCTTCACCTGGTTCAAACATGGTCTTAGGACGCGGTGCTTCACCAGTATTACGTACACGTGCAAGAATTGCATCAGCTTCTTTTTGCGTAATTGGAGCCGGTTTTTCAGCCGTACCACCAATAAAACCAAGCACTTTTGGACACTCTTTCACGATGTGCCAAGTGTCATCGTTCATTTCCATTTCGACTAATACATAGCCAGGAAAGAACTTACGCTCTGATTTACGCTTCTTGCCATCCTTCATTTCTACCACTTCTTCGGTAGGAACAAGGACTTCACCAAAGCTATCGGCAACAGCGCTACGCTGGATTCGATCATTAAGCGAACGCATCACTTGTTTTTCATAACCTGAATAGGCATGAATAATGTACCAACGTTTCATAGCTCTCTTACCCGATAATAAACTTCATTAACCAGCCTAAAACATAGTCAAAGCACCATAGAACAATGGCTGCAATCACTACAACAGCAAGGACTTGCCAAGATGTGGTCACAGTCTCTTGTTTGGTAGGCCAGGTCACTCGACGTAACTCGATTCGCGCATCCTTAAGAAGACGAACAAAGCCTTTGCCTTGATGGGTGGCGTATAATAAACCGAATGCCACAACGATACAAGCCAAAATTACCCCAACGCGCACCCAAATATCATTCGCAGGCGCCCAGTATGCAGGTAAATATTGGTTTACCATCATAGCACCGACCAATAAAATCAAGGCGATAACCCATAGAACAATGTCTAATGGAGAACCAGAACTTACATCTACAGCAGGATTATTTCTTTGAGGAATTGCCGCTTCGCTTAATGCGTCGCGTGATTTATCATTCGACATTTTTGTACTCGTCGTAGGTTTCGCGACTTATTATATGACCAGTTTTGCCGACATCAAGCGTCTTTTGAAAAAAACTTGGCAGGCCAGGAGGGACTCGAACCCCCAACATTCGGTTTTGGAGACCGACGCTCTACCAATTGAACTACTGGCCTGTAGATAAACTGGAGCCGAAACTCCAGCTTATTTTCTATTCTATGATTATGCAGTTACTTTAGCAACTACACCAGCACCAACTGTACGACCACCTTCACGGATCGCAAAACGTAGACCTGGGTCCATTGCGATTGGGTGGATTAGTTCTACTGACATTTCTACGTTGTCACCAGGCATAACCATTTCAACGCCTTCTTTCAAAGAAATCGCGCCAGTTACGTCAGTTGTACGGAAGTAGAACTGTGGACGGTAACCATTCAGGAATGGAGTGTGACGACCACCTTCGTCTTTAGAAAGTACGTATACTTCTGCATCGAATTTAGTGTGCGGTTTGATAGAACCTGGTTTAGCAAGTACTTGACCACGTTGTACGTCTTCACGTTTAGTACCACGAAGCAAGATACCACAGTTCTCACCAGCACGGCCTTCGTCAAGAAGTTTACGGAACATTTCAACGCCAGTTACAGTAGTTTTAACTGTATCTTTGATACCCACGATTTCAACTTCTTCACCAACTTTGATGATACCAGTTTCAACACGGCCAGTTACAACTGTACCACGACCAGAAATTGAGAATACATCTTCGATTGGCATCAGGAATGCTTGGTCGATTGCACGTTCTGGTTCTGGGATGTAAGAGTCAAGCGCTTCAACAAGAGCTACAACTGCGTCTTCACCGTATTGACCAGCTTCACCGTTCAGTGCAGCAAGTGCTGAACCACGGATTACAGGAGTGTCATCACCTGGGAAGTCGTAAGTAGAAAGAAGTTCACGAACTTCCATTTCTACCAATTCAAGAAGCTCTTCGTCGTCTACAAGGTCACATTTGTTCAAGAATACAACGATGTAAGGTACACCTACCTGACGAGAAAGCAAGATGTGTTCACGAGTTTGTGGCATTGGACCGTCAGTCGCAGCACATACAAGGATTGCGCCGTCCATCTGAGCAGCACCAGTAATCATGTTTTTAACATAATCGGCGTGGCCCGGGCAGTCTACGTGAGCGTAGTGACGAGTTGGAGAATCGTATTCTACGTGTGAAGTATTAATTGTAATACCACGTGCTTTTTCTTCTGGTGCAGAGTCGATTGCAGCGTAGTCTTTCGCTTCACCACCGAATTTTTTCGCACATACAGTTGCAATCGCAGCTGTTAAAGTTGTTTTACCATGGTCAACGTGACCGATTGTGCCCACGTTAACGTGTGGCTTATTACGTTCAAACTTAGCCTTAGCCATGTTAATCTTCCTCGTTTACGTCGAACACAATTCTGAGTAAAACCCAGCTCCGACATATCGTTTAAAAAAAACCAAACACCAAATACTTGAAAAGCAGACTAAATAGCCTGCTTTTGAAATATTTTTGCAACCACGTTGCCAAACTGTAATCTGGAGCTCTTATCGAGATTTGAACTCGAGACCTCTCCCTTACCAAGGGAGTGCTCTACCACTGAGCTATAAGAGCAAATATTAGCACTTCAAACAATGGAGCGGGAGACGAGGATCGAACTCGCGACATGCAGCTTGGAAGGCTGCCGCTCTACCAACTGAGCTACTCCCGCACGATGTTGGTACTTACCACTTTGAAGTCTTAAAATTGGTGGTGAGGGAAGGATTCGAACCTTCGAAACTTTCGTAGCGGAGTTACAGTCCGCCCCCTTTGACCGCTCGGGAACCTCACCATTTTTACACTTACATCAGTGTCGTTCTTTACTTCGCACTCCAAACTCTCTAAGATGGTGCCGGCACACGGATTCGAACTGTGGACCTACTGATTACAAGTCAGTTGCTCTACCAACTGAGCTATGCCGGCGTTTCTTAGTGTTTCGTACGTTTCGTATCGGAACGGTGTGCAGTTTAGCAAAACTCAGAATCCATGCAAGTGTTTTTTTCAAAAAAAACGCCAAAAACTCACAAAATCAATCCGTTTGATGATAATTCAACCGCTTTGATCACTGCGCGAGCTTTTATTTGGGTTTCATTCCATTCTGACTCAGGATTTGAGTCCGCAACCAGCCCTGCTCCGGCCTGAACATAGACCTTATTTTCACGAATCACGCAGGTACGAATCGCGATCGACATGTCCATTTCGCCATGCCAACCTAAATAACCAACAGCGCCGCCAAAAATTCCGCGTTTCACTGGCTCAACTTCGTCAATAATTTCCATAGCACGGATTTTTGGTGCACCAGAAAGTGTTCCAGCCGGGAAAGTTGCCTTAAAAACATCCAGCGCATCCACATCATCCCGCACTTCACCTTGTACATTCGACACAATGTGCATCACATGCGAGTAACGTTCGATCACCATTTGATCAGTGACTTGTACTTTACCGATTTTGGATACACGACCGACATCATTTCGGCCCAGGTCAATCAGCATTAAGTGCTCGGCAATTTCTTTTTCATCAGACAGCAAATCTTTTTCCAGTGCCAGATCTTCTTCTTTGGTCTTGCCACGTGGACGCGTACCCGCCAGTGGACGAACAGTCGCAATACCATTTTCCAGACGTGACAGAATTTCAGGTGAAGAGCCAACAATATGGAACGGCGTATTGTCTTCTAGGGTCTGCCCTTGCACCAAGAACAGATAAGGCGATGGATTAAGGTGACGTAATGCGCGATAGACCTGTAAAGGCTCACCATCGAAATCAGAAACCATACGATGGCCTGGCACCACCTGCATCACATCTCCGGCACGGATGTACTCTTTTACCTTTTCAATAGAGGCAATGAAGTTGTCATGCCCGGTTAAGGATTCAAAATGCGGTGCCGCATGTTTTTCTGCTTTCAGGCTTACCGGTGTCGCCAGAATATTTTCCAGCTCATCCAGTTGCTGCTGCGCTTTCTCATAAGCTGCCGGATCAGCTGCATCGGCATGCACAATGAGGAACAGGGTATCTTTCAGATTATCGAATACGATGACGGTTTTGGACAGCATCATCCAGATATCTGGCAAGCCTACCGGATCAGCTTCAGGCACATTTTTTAGCTTAGGTTCGATATAACGTACTGAGTCATAACCAAAGTAACCGACAAGACCACCGGTAAAGCTTGGTAAGGCTGGAAGTTCTGCCTGGGTCGGTACTTTAAACTGTGCCTGAAAGTCACGGATATACTGGAATGGATCGGCACAGTGCTGTTTTTCAATAGAGCCATCTGGATGCTGAACAGTCAGTTCACCCGCATTACAGGAGAATACAGTCGATTCACCCAGGCCGATAATTGAATAGCGCGCCCAGTTTTCTCCCCCTTCCACAGATTCGAACAGATAAGCCTGTTGGTGTTGTTTCAGACGGGCAAAGATAGATAGAGGAGTATCCGTATCGGCCAGACGCTGACGGTATACAGGAATCAAGTTGTAGCCTTGAGATGCAAGTTGCTGGAATTGAGCTGAAGTTGTCATTCGGTTTTTCTCTTTAAATTGGGGTTACTCAGTATGAAAATGGAATTGGACTGAGCGACGCCATCGAAAAACCTTACAACTATTCATCTTATTTCCTTCGTACCCTATTTAAGCAAGCAACTCACGTAGATCATCAACAATTTCTTGAGGATCACAGTCTGCTATATTTTCACCATGATTATAGCCATAGCTGACTACAATACAATCTATACCCGCACGGCGCGCAGCTTCGATGTCATTGACTGAGTCCCCGATCATCAGTACCTGCTCTTTGGTCATGCCATAATGCTCCACACAATGCAACAACTGACGCGGATCTGGCTTACGCTCGGCAAAGCGATCACCACCAATGGTGTCATCAAAGTATTTCGCCATTTCCAGAATATCGAGAATACTGCGTGCCGGTTCTTCTGGTTTATTGGTCACACAGATCAGTTTTTTGTCGTTAGTCTTACCCCATTCCAGAAACTCGATAATTCCGTCAAATGGCTTGGTATCTACACAAGGATCGGCATTATAAATTTCCAGGAATGTCGTAAGTAATTCCTGATGCTGGGCAGGTAATACTTCTCCCACCAAATGCTGGAGTACGCTTTCACAGAACTTGGACGTTCCTTTACCGATCCACACCCGTACCTGCTCCTCAGTCACCAGGGGTAGCTGCAAGACATTCAGGCTCATATTCATGGCTCGATACAGATCATGGGCTGAATCCACCAAGGTACCATCCAGATCGAATAAAATCAGCTTACGTTGTTCCAGTTGTGCAATTGACATCCTGCCCCTCATTTTCTTTATTTGCAGCCATAAAAAAGGCATGCGTGATGCATGCCTCGATTGTAACCAATCATGGGCTTATTTAAACAACACCCAGGCGATAATCGCCAAAATAATCAGAACGATTAGTGAAATCAGTCCAATAGATGCATTTTTCTGTGCTTCTTTTTCCTGCTCTACACGAGAAACAGGCTGTTCCACCGGAATCGGTGCGGGTTCTGGCTTAACCGAGCTCAGGTCTACCCCTTCAGCAATAGGCGCAGGTTTTGGAATACCGACATTGGTCGGCATACCATCACGGGTCAAGTTGACTGAAGCATCACGCTCTTTCAATTCTGGAATGCCCTGCTCATTCATCTGCTGGGCAGGAGTTTTCTCAACCGTTTCGATTTCTTCAACCACTTGCTCTGCTGTTTCTTCAACTTCTGGCGCCACTTCAACAGGCGCTACAGGTTCAAGAACCAGAAATTTCAAGGTGGCAAACTGGACTACATCGTCTTGTTTTAATCGCGTTTCCTGCTCAATACGCAAGTCATTCACGAAAGTGCCATTAGATGAGCCTAGATCCTGTACCCATAGTGCATCGTTTTTCAGCAGAAAAGCAGCATGCTTACGCGAGATTTCCGCAGCCTGCAGCACAATATCAGCCGCCTGATGACGCCCTACCAGCATGTCACGGTCGATTGCTATTTCCTGTCCGGTCAAGTCATCGGTAATTGCCTGTATTTTCCAAGTCATGAAATCTACTTCTCTATTTTCTTTGACATTATCATAACATGCTGTATGCAAATGCGAATGGTCTAGCTTTTGGGTCTAAGTGTGGTTGTTGTAACGGTATTTCTACTTTTTTCAACCTGCTGGACTGGCTGCTGTACCACTTGTCGCTGAATCCCCGGCTCAATTGCTACCGGTGTAGCTACTGCTGTAGCTGACGGCGTTGGTGCTGGGGCACTTGGGACATTCTGGTAGGTCGAATTCGTCAGTGGTGTCTTGGAAACTGGAATACGCTGCTGATACACATCTTCAACACTTTCCGGCAGTTTGGCAAAATTACCGTCTGAATCGAGTGCCAATTGCAGGCTATAGAGTTGACCATAACGTTGCTGCGTCAGTTTACGCACTTCATTTTTATCCCCCACAATCGTTGGATGGATAAAGATCAATAAGTTACGTTTCTGATTAGACTTACCTTCTGAGCGAAACAAACGTCCCACCCCTGGAATTGCTCCCAGACCTGGTACTGCCTGGCGTCCATAACTGGTATTGTCCGAAATCAAGCCACCTAATACGATCGTTTGTCCATGTTCTGCCAGAATCGAGGTTTTGATCGCACGTTTGCTGGTGACCAAATCTTGTGCTTGGCCTTTATTGGCTTTTACATCTGAGACTTCCTGTTCAACTTCCAGACGTACAGTACCATCTTCACCAATGTGCGGTACGACTTTTAAGGTTACACCGACATCTTTACGCTCAATAGTGGTATAAGGATTAGCAACACCTGCGGCTCCCGTAGAAACTGAACCGGTCACAAAGGGTACGTTTTCACCGACAACGATATAGGCTTCTTCATTGTCCATGGTCACAATCGATGGAGTAGATAACAGGTTAGACTTGGTCGTTTCTTTTAAGGCCTGAATCATCGCGCCGTATAAACGGCGTGAACCATCACTGCCTTCACTGTAATCACCAATCACCAGTGAACTGCCTGCACCTACAGTACTCGCCGCACCTGCACCACCGCCAGTCAGATAACCCGCTGCAATATTTTTCAGGCTGGTGCCAAAATTATCAAAATTGATCAGACCAATTCCGCTGCTGATATCACCCAAAGCCCATTGCACACCCAGCTGATCTGCATCTGTCCCTTCTACTTCAATAATTGCAGCTTCAATCAAAACCTGTTGACGGCGTACATCTAACTGATCAATGGCAGATTCGATTTCACGCATCAGTTGCGGGTCTGCTTTAACCACCAGAGAATTCTGCGTGGCATCCGCAATAATGCTGACGCCATTGGCATTAAAGCTGCTGATCCCGCCCTGCTCGGTTTTCATGCCAGTATTGAGCTGAATATTGGATGCACCTGAGCTATTTGAGCTAGTGGTATTATTGTTATTCAGGTTATTAGTCGAATTATATGAAGACGAACTAGAAGAAGAATTATCCAAACCGGTATTGACTGCTTGCCCTGTCACTAACCCCTGCAAAATTTCCGAAAGATTCTTGGCACTGGCATATTTCAAACGAAAGACTTTTAAACCACCCAGACGGTCTGCTGCAGGTACATCCAGCGTTTCGATAATCTGACGAATTCGCTTGCGTGTTGCCGGATCACCCTTAATCAAAATCCGGTTAGTACGCACATCTGCCATGACCCGCACCCGCGAACCACGCAAATCTTTAGCCGCGCCTGTTGCTGCCATTGAATCAATCAGCTCAATCATTTCTTCAGCCTGACTAGACTGTAGACTAATGGCTTCAATATCATTCTGACCTGTGCCATCCAGATTACGGATGATGGTTTCCAGCTGATAGATATTGGTCGCCCGGTCCGACACAATCAATGCATTGGTGCCCGGAACGGCAGCCAAATGGGCAAACTGTGGCATTAACGGACGCAGGGCTGGAATCAGGTCATTTGGATTGGTATTTTCCAGCCAGATCACGCGAGTGACAATCTGGTCACCGGTCGCACGATGACGAGCATCATAGGGAATCCCGGAGCTTTTAACATTGCTGTCTGGTACCAGCTTGATGGTATTTCCTGAAGGGATGGCCACTACACCATTGACATTCAAGACGCCTAAAAATAGGTCATAAACTTCATTTTTATTCAGTGGTTTGTTGGAAATGACCGTGACATTGCCTCGAACCCGTGGGTCTACCGCAAAATTTTTACCGGTAATATCCGCCACTTCATTAATGAATGCGGTTAAGTCTGCATCCCGGAGATTGATTTTCCAGGTTTGCGCATAACTTGCCGTACTGACCATAGCAACCAATGGTGCGGCCACACAGAATGCCCATGCTGATCGATTATTATTAAATAAAGCCATAAACTTTTGTGTTTCCTAACCCTATGCGTGATGACACATCACTTCAAATCCTGTTGTATGGTAATCACCTGATCACCACGTTTTATTTCGAGTTTGACCTGACCTTCACGTCGAGCCTGTTCCAGTAACTGTGCTTCGGTTTGTCCCTGCGACAGGGTCTGACCATTCAAAGACAAAATCCGGTCTCCCGGTCTTAACCCCAAGCGATTACGCAGTGCAGCCGGTGTCCGTGAAGTGACTTCATAACCACCCTCTGCTGCACTTACCCCCATATTCTGTAAGTACTGGTCCTTATTTTCCTGCATCTGCTGGATAGCCCGATTGATTTCACTCTGCGGTGAAGGTTGCTCAGGCATACCACTTTCCGTATGCATCGGAGGCATCGGATTTGAAGATGCTGAGGTATCCGGCACGATTGGCTGGTTTAAACCATTTTCCAACCCTTTAAACAGGATTTCTTGGGTCGCACCGCTTGATTTACGCAAAATCACCCGGTCCCAATACACTTCAGCCAGCGTAAAACCGCTATTCCCCAATACTTCTCCGACCCGATAACGGTCAGACTGGTCATTAATTTTCAAGACTGCTGAAGAGTTATAGCTTGGGCTCGCCACCACAACTCCCTGCAAGACAATATTGGCAGTTTCAGCAGTGTTCGCTGCGTAAGTATTTTCCTGAAATAGTGAAAAGGCACTTATATTTGGCACTTGAGCCTGTTGTGACCCTAGTTCTACCTGATCAATCTGCATCGCTTGTGGCGGAGCCACCAGAAGCCAGAATAAGGCGGCCAATTTCCAGCATAAATACAGAATTAACAGGAATAATAAAATCGGAGTAACACGCTCTGTCTGCTTCAAATCAATATTTTTAAAATAATCGAGTGGGCTTGCCATCAGTTGAAGCCCCCCATTAAAGGCTGACGGGTACTAATCACGTAAGTATCCAGTCCAGCTTTACCCGTATAAGAAGGAGCATTCAATAGAAAACGCTGTGTCAGCTGAATATCCAGCATCAAGCTTGGATCCAGTTTAATATTCAACATACGTTGATCACGATTGTCGCGTACGTCCAACAGCAGCTGTCCATTCTCATCAGATAACTGACCACTTAGAACCGGTACATTCATACGCTCCTGACGCTGGGCAAACGTGTAAATCAGTTCACCACCACTCCATTGCATCTGACCGTCTACATGACTAAAGCCTTGCTCTTTTTTATATTTAAAATCGAGTTCTTTAAACTGAATCGGGTTGGTAGGCCATTGCCAGTCAGCAATCTTCTTTAAAGTTTCAGGTGCAAGCTGTCCCTCAAGATTTTTAACGGTTAAAGTTTTATTCAAACCATAGCCCATCACACCCGAAAACTGGGTATTACCGCTATGCAGATCAATATTTGCCCCTAATCTCAGCAACAACAGGTCCAAAGGACGAACCTGCCAGTTCAGACTTCCCCGAAGATTACCTTTTTTCCAGTCCGCACTTCCCTGCCAGATATTCCCGCTTACATTATGTAAGACCTGATTATTTTTATAAAATTTTGAAATTAACCAAGCTGCAGGAACTTGCAGAATTACAAAGACAAAAAAGGCTAGAATTGCAAATATCAACCATTTTAATGTTTTCGGCTTATTGCTCATCCCGCCACGACCAACCTATCCAATCGAAACCCCTAAATTTATAGTTTTGTCATTTTATAATCACATTATGCACACTTTTTCTCTGACGCCAATTCATAGGCATAAAAAAACCAAGCAGGATGTGCTTGGCTGATCAATCACCGGCCGTATGCATAACAGCCTAATGATGAATAATGAGGCAGAAGGATTAGATCACGAAATCTTCCAGTTTTGCGCCTTTCTCTAATTCAGCAACTAACCAGCGTGGCTGTTTACCGCGACCAGTCCAGGTGTCTTCCGGATTGCTTTTACTGCGATAACGTGGCTCTACAGACTTACGTGCAGTTTTTTTACGTTTAGAAGCACCAAATTCAAGAAGCTGTTCAATCGTTAAGCCTACTTTGTCGGCAATATCCAATACCTGATGATAAGCATCTTCAATTTCCTGATCTTTTTTCAAAGCAATTAAAGACTCAGCTTCTGCTTGTAATCGTTTTAACTCTTCAACTGATAAATTTGTAATATCTGGCATCATATTCTCCAATAAATAGCATTATTTCTTTTAATAAATAACGGACCCATCATATTTATATTAAGTGTAATATTCAATATAAAATTTTAAATGTATAACAATAAACTTAAGGGTCATTACAAAATTAATCATTAAATCAGAGATGAAATTCCATATTAAATTTCATGTTGTACAGTTAATTCCAGCGATTTTATTTTTTCCCGAATATGTTCAGGTATTTCAGTTTTCTGCATATTTTTATTTAAGCATACAATTACTGCTTCTGAAGTGGCCACGATACTTTGCTGCTGTTCACTCCATAATAAATAATGCATTCTGACTGCACTATTCCGAATTTCATCAATTCGTGCCGCCACTTTTAATTGATCTGGATAAACCACAGGTTTTAAATAACGGCATTGATTTGAAGCCACTACTGTTAAAATATCTTCATCAAAAATATTTAATTTACCCAAATAAGCCAAACGGGCACTTTCTATATAACGGTAATACATGGCATTATTAACATGCCCAAACGCATCCATGTCTCCCCATGCAACAGTTTGCGAATAAATCACCGGATATTGTTGTAATTCTGACATTATTTCCTCAAATTCTGATTTCAATAAAATTAACATTCGATTCAAATACGGCATTTAACTGCTGTATTAAATCCTCTCTTCCCTGCAATACAGATTTAATTCTCAAATAGCTCATGCGGATGTCATCTGGATAGAGATCCAGCAATTGCTGAGCTTCTTCTACCCGGCCAGTCGCCTGTAGAATATGCCATTTGGCAAAACTTAATATTGGCAGTGCAGTATATTTTGCATCCCAAACTGAGATCTGTTGCTCAATATCTGCATAATCTGGAAACTGCTTTAATAACTGCTGCTGGAACCATAAATAAAATACATCCTGATTAAATTGGAGTTCCAGTAAATGTTTAGCAAGGCTTTCATGCTCAACGCTCATTTCCGGCATTCTAAATAACAGTTTCAACCATAATAGCTTGACTTCATAGTCACGATTAAATATGTCCTGTTTTAAATCCAGATAACGTTGTTTTAAATATTCCAAATCATCTTCAGTAGCCTGGTCATAAGCTATTAATAATTGCTGCAGCCATATTTTTTTTACTTCTTGGTCTAAATGCCCATATTTGGTTGAACGTAAATATAACCAGGGAAACTGTAAGGCAAATTGCCCCCATAAAGCATTTAAACGCTGCTCATAAGCGGTTTTCACCCGTCTTAACCAGGGAGATAACTCATGCTGATTTAAAAATTCTAAATGCGTTAATGCCTGCTGACCATCCTGCTGCGATAAATAGATTTCAATCCGCTGTAATTCTGCCAGTTCAAATGCCATTGGATTGGACTGATTTAAACTACTCAATGCTTCGCTATATTGTTGCTGTCCCCACGCTAATCGGGCATCAATAATATGCTTGAGCAATCCCGACTGATTAAAAGACTGCTGAATAAAATCCCGTTGATCCTGTGCAGCATTTAATAACCAAACCACAGCTAACTGCTCATAAGGATGCAGGCGGGCAAAGCTGAATACCGTTTCCTGTTTACGCTGTTTAAAGCTGAGATAACGCTTGGTCGCATACCACAGCATATGCATCATGAAGCTGATTACGATAAGCAAGCCCACCAGAAACCAGAAAGTGGTCTGGATCTGTAGTTCGCGCCAATACAGATAGACATAGCCCGCACCATAACCATAGCTCAGTACACTCAAGATCGCTAAGCCCAGCAAACCAACCAGTAAATAAGCAAGTAAAATCTGTTTCATAAGCAATTAACCGATCAGGGTACGCGTATTGAGCTGAGGAGTAGGCGTCTGAGGTGCTGCCTTGATTTGTTCCAGTCGCTGAATCCATTGTTTGCTTTGCGCATCCGGAAGTTGCGCCAATACCTCGATCACACTTTTCAGGGCTTGCTGGAAAGCTACCTGCTGTCCTTGTTGCACACTATTTTCTGCAATCAGTAAACGCAGCTGAGCTTCTTTTAAGACCAAATTGCGCTGCATTAAGACTGCACTCGGTTTCTCGACTGATTCAATCTGAATCCAGCGCTGCCAAAATGAGCTTTGGGCTGTAGCGCGGTGCTGATGCTGCACCTGGATTTCCTTTTCCATCTCAATATCAATCTGTTGCAGTAATTCTTTTAATTTATTCTGTTGTACTAAACGATTGTTGATGAACTGCTTAAGGACTTCCCGATCCTTGTCAATCGCCTGATTCAGGCTACCCAGAAGAGCAGGTGCCAGTTCTAGATGTTCAAGCTGATTGGATAATTGATTCAACTTTTCCATAGCCATTGCATATTGTTGCTGCTGCAAGGCAAACTCAACCAGATCCAGATATTGCTCGACCAAAGGCAGATCATCCTGCAAATCAGCCCTAGGAGTATCCTGAACTGTCCCCTTGTTCGGTGTTTCAGGGCTTAACGCTTGGCCCGTAGCAACTTGACGTTTTAAGGCCACCATCTGATCATTCAGATTGGCATTCTGCTGTTGCAGTTGCTTCAAATTCTGGGTCAATTCAGTCTGTGCTGAATTTAAGCCAAACAGGTCATAACTCAGCTTGGCAATCCACGCCAAGCTCAAGATGAAAAAAACAATAAATAATTTTTTCATGCGTTTCCTAGTACATCAGTAGCTGCTGCAAAATCGTCGATCCGCTTAAGTCCTCTAACTGAGCGAATTGAAAACCAGCCTGATGTTGCTGTTGATATTCCCCAAGCATGGCAGCCAAACGCGGCCCCAAAACCAAATACAATGCCCGATTAATGAGATGCGGATACGGCTGCATCAAGGCTAGCCAGTTAAGCCAGCTCGCTTCACTGCTGACCAAGACTGCATAACGGGGATTAGCTTCAAGGCTCGTCAAATGTTTAGCTAATATCTCGGAAGTCACTGGCGGACACTGACGATCATATAAAATGAAATTCAATATATGGATTTGCTGATCCTTTAAATGCTGCATCATAAACTGACGCCCACCTTCACCTCGCCAAAAGGCGACAGTTGATCCGGTAGCTAACTGCTGTAGCACAGGCAATTGCAGCATCCCTTCCGAAGTCTCCACATCAGGCACATAACTCTGGATACCGTAGCTTGCTAAAGCCTGCTCGGTAGCTTTACCTACAGCGACCCACTGGACACTTCCAAGATCATTCAATGATAGACCTGCCTGCTGCAAATATTGCATGCCCATCTGGGCAGCGGTCGGACTCACTACGACAATCAGTTTTGCTTGGGGTAGTTGTCTAAATAAACTGGCCAGCTCATCCGTATAAGGCTGCTGTAGCAGTTCTAGCAAGGGCAACTCTATCACCGGAATCTGCGCTGTCTGTAGGGCTTGCGTTAAATTTGCAGCACGATCACTCGGACGGGTATTAATGAACAACATTATTTTGAATAAAGGGCTTTCAGTAACTCGCCTGCGCCCTGATCTAGCAGATCTTTAGCCAGCTGCACGCCCAATTGCTCTGCATCTGCCATAGTTCCACTTTGCTGTGCGCGTAGCAAAGTTGCGCCATCTACGCTACCGACCCGGCCTTCAATCGAAATGACACCTTCATTTAAAGTGGCATAGCCTGCGATTGGCACCTGACAGCCACCTTCCAGATAGGCATTAAAGGCACGTTCGGCACGGACACAGGCATCAGTTTCTACATGTAACAGAGGCTGGATTAAATCTAATACCGCTTGATCTCCACTCCGGCATTCCAGGCCCAGTGCACCCTGTCCTACTGCGGGTAAACTTACTTCAGGCACAATACTATGACGAATCCGATCTGCAAGACCCAAGCGTTTTAAACCGGCACTGGCCAGGATAATTGCATCGTACTGACCTGCATCCAGTTTGGATAAGCGTGTACCCACATTACCGCGTAAATCGATAATCTCAAGGTCCGGACGCTGTTTTAAAATCTGGGTTTTACGGCGCAAGCTGGAAGTTCCAACTTTGGCACCTTGAGGCAATTCGTCAAAACTGGCATAAGTATTTGAGACAAAAGCATCCAGTGGATCTTCACGTTCACAGATGACTGCCAAAGATAAGCCTTCAGGCAAAGCCATTGGCACATCTTTCATTGAATGGACTGCCAGATCAGCACGACCATCTAGTAAGGCTGCTTCTAATTCTTTTACAAATAAGCCCTTACCGCCAATTTTAGCCAATGGCGTATCAAGAATTTTATCACCCTGTGTAACAAAAGTGACTAACTCGACCTGAAGTCCAGCATGCAGGTCCTGTAAGCGTGCACGGATATGTTCCGCCTGCCAGAGCGCAAGTGGACTTTGTCGAGTAGCAATTTTTAGGGTCTTCATAAATTTCAATAAACAGTCAATGAGAACAATAGTCTAAACTTAACCTGCTCACTTGAAAATGCAAGCGAATTTATACAAGTTTCAATACTGGTCCAGACGAACTCATTGATCCGTTTAGAGTTTCTGAATCCGTTCCCGCAAGAATGGCAAATGACGCCGGCTGACCGCCAGACGCTCTTCCAGTTCACGACAACGCACCTGATACTGGCCGGAACTCACCACTTCCAAGCCTTCCAGATAGTGAACCGAAACCAGTGCATTACGGTGAATCCTGATGAACTGATGTCCAAACTCCTGTTCCAACTCCTTCAGGGTTTCATCAATCAGGACACTGCCGTTTTTATGGCGTACGGTCACATATTTTTGATCCGCCAGAAAATAATAGATATTTTCAACTGGCACCAATTCGACCCCGCGATAGGTCTTTGCCGCAATTTGATGGCGGCTGATATTGATTTCTTCCATATTTTCTTTTTGTTTTAGTTGGCTCATTTGAGCTTGGGTAAGTTTAATTAGATGCTCTAAAACCTGTGCCAATTCCTGTTGCATCACCGGTTTAAGCAGGTAGCCGTCTGCATTAGACTTGAATGCATCCAGCGCGTGTTGGTCATAGGCCGTACAAAAGACAATAGCCGGCATCGGGTCGAGCTGACGCAAATGCTGCGCACAGGTCAAACCATCCATTTCAGGCATTTGAATATCTAATAAGATGACATCAGGTTCATGCTGGTGAGCCAGATCAATTGCTTGACGACCATGCGTAGCTGTTGCAACCACATCATGCCCCAGTTGAGAGACTAAACGTGATAGTCGCTCGACAGCCAAAGGCTCATCGTCACAAATCAGGACGTCCATTTCTCCTCCTTAATCCAGTCAACATTATTCATTTGATTATAAGTTAACTGTGATTTCCTTGATTTCTTTTTATTTATAGCGATATTGCACAACCGTGGTAAACACCCCTCCACCGGCGAAAGTTTGAAACGTCATCGTAGGTCCGTAATAGGCTTCCAGACGCTGTCTGACATTTTCAATTGCAATACCATGTCCCTTTTTTAATGTTTTATTATCCTGCGTATAGGGGTTTGTTATGATGATATTAATTTGATTTTGCAAGATTTCAATCAATATGCTTATGGTACTCTTTGTCAAAATTTTTTCAACTCCATGGAAAATACTATTTTCCACTAGGGGTTGTAAAGTCAATAATGGAATTTGGACTTGTGAGTATAAGTCTTTGTTTTCTAATTTCCATTCGACCTGTAAACGCTCTCCCAGACGAATCTGTTCAATCTCCAAATAGCGCTGGCAGAGTTCAATTTCTTCCTGCAACTTGACCAGTTTCAATTCCTGAAAACTGGCCCGAAATAAACGGGACAAATTCAGCAACATTTGTTCGGCTTTGTCCGGGTCAATACTGATCAGGCTGATCACGCTATTGAGACTATTAAACAGAAAATGCGGATGAATCCTGGCCTGCATGGCCTGAATCCGTGCATGTAATTCACTGTGCTGCTGCTGCGCCCATTGTTCACGCAAATACAGATAGCGAAAACAGAACATGCCTAACAGGATACCAAAACTCAGATGTAGGCCGACCTGATCCAGTGCGACTGCCAGACTCAGTCCCTGAAAATTCAAATTGCTGCCAAAATAAGTCAGCACATTCAGACTGGTCGTAGTTACCAAAACAATCGCCTGCAACAGCAGAAATCCGCAGATTAATGCCAGCTTAATCCCCATGCGCTGAAAATGCTGATGAAAAAGCTCGACTAACGCTGCAAAACATAACAATACCCAGTTGATATACAGCATATATTGAAGTAGATCTGCCAGATTAAGCGCCTGCCAGGACTGTGCTTTTGCCAAGGCTAAGACCATGGCCAGCACATTGCCGCCAATAAACATTTCCAGCAAATAGTGCAGCTTGCCGATCTGGCTAAAAAAATAAGAGCTTTGCACTGATCCGGTCGGAGATGTAAAAGATTGATCGACTTGGACTTCGGCAACGGGCTTTGAATTTGTTATACTCTTTTTCGTTCTACTGCTTTTAATCTGATTGAGCCGACATGACCACATCTTCTAATTCCTCAAATCCATCACAAGCCCAGACTTCGGGTATGTGGGGCGGTCGTTTCTCTGAAGCGACTGATGCTTTTGTTGCTGAATTTACAGCATCTGTTCAATTTGACCAACGTTTTTATAAACAAGACATTGCAGGCTCGATTGCACATGCAACCATGCTGGCAAAAGTTGGCGTACTGACTGAACAGGAACGTGATGACATTATCGAAGGTCTGACTGCCATTAAAGCAGATATTGAAGCAGGTAACTTCGAATGGCGCATTGACCTTGAAGATGTGCATATGAACATTGAGTCGCGCCTGACTCAGCGTATCGGCATCACCGGTAAAAAATTGCATACGGGCCGTAGCCGTAATGACCAGGTTGCCACAGATATCCGTCTGTATGTCCGTGATGAAATTGATGCCATCCTGGAATTACTGAAAAAATTGCAAAAAGGCATCCTGGGTCTGGCAGCTAAAAACACCAATACCATCATGCCAGGTTTTACCCATCTGCAAACTGCACAGCCAGTGACTTTTGGTCATCACTTAATGGCTTGGTTTGAAATGCTGGTACGTGACTCTGAGCGTCTGATTGATTGCCGTAAACGTGTTAACCGTATGCCACTTGGTTCTGCTGCTCTGGCAGGTACGACTTACCCGATTGACCGTGCTTATACTGCTGAGCTTCTAGGTTTTGAAGCTGTTGCTGAAAACTCACTTGATGCTGTTTCTGACCGTGATTTCGGTATTGAATTCAATGCTGCGGCATCTTTAATTATGATGCACCTGTCACGTATGTCTGAAGAAATGATCCTATGGACATCGGCTCAGTTCAAGTTCGTAAATATTCCAGACCGTTTCTGTACTGGTTCTTCGATCATGCCACAGAAGAAAAACCCGGATGTACCTGAACTGATCCGTGGTAAAACCGGCCGTGTATATGGTGATCTGATGAGCTTGTTGACACTAATGAAAGGTCAACCGCTTGCTTACAACAAAGATAACCAGGAAGACAAAGAACCATTATTTGATGCGATCGATACCGTCCGTGGTTCATTAATGGCATTTGCTGACATGATTCCTGCGCTTGTACCAAATATTGAAATCATGCGTGAAGCAGCGCTTCGTGGATTCTCAACGGCTACTG
Source organism: Acinetobacter sp. NIOH-H-8 (assembly GCF_046635365.1). Classification (NCBI taxonomy): domain Bacteria; kingdom Pseudomonadati; phylum Pseudomonadota; class Gammaproteobacteria; order Moraxellales; family Moraxellaceae; genus Acinetobacter; species Acinetobacter sp. NIOH-H-8. Next base: position 48,947 of record NZ_JBHDVN010000010.1, on the reverse strand, counting down.
ACCTGGCAGATTATCTGGTAAAAAATGGCGTGGCTTTCCGTGATGCTCATGAAATTGTGGGTAAAGCGGTAGCTCTGGGTGTACAGGAAGGTAAAGACCTGTCTGAACTGACACTTGAGCAACTGCAACAGTTCTCTGATCTGATTCAGGCAGATGTATTTGAAAAAGCTCTGACTTTAGAAGCATCTGTGAATGCACGTAATCACATCGGTGGCACTGCACCTGCACAGGTTGAAGCTGCGATCGAACGTGCGCATGCTCGCCTAGAGAAACTTTACGCTTAATTGCTTTCGCTTTAAATTGGAGTATTGATATGTCTCGACAAGTTTTTTGCCGTAAGTATCAACAAGAAATGGAAGGTTTAGACTTTGCACCATTCCCGGGTGCAAAGGGTCAGGAACTGTTTGATACGATATCTAAACAGGCTTGGCAAGAATGGCTGAAACACCAGACCACGCTGATCAATGAAAAGCGTTTAAACGTTTTTGAACCGGATGCGAAAAAGTTCCTTGAAGAACAACGCGAGAAGTTCTTTAACAATGATGAATCATTGGAAAAAGCTGAAGGTCTAAAGCCTGAAGAAAAATAAGGCGCTGCCTTATTTTTCTTCAAGACAAGCACCGAAGGTGCGCGTAGGTCAACATTTGAAAAGCTCCATAAACGGGGCTTTTCTTATATCAAAAGCACTGCTCCGCCACGCCGCAAGACAAGCAGCTATGCTGCGCGTAGGCTTTAAAAAGAATCTCCGTTATGGGAGATTCTTTTTTATGTACTGCTCTAAAAATTACTCAAGACAAGCGAAGCGCGTAGTTTCAAATGTCAAAAAAGAGCCTGACAAGGCTCTTTTTTTATGAATACTGCAAGAGCTAAACTGCGTTTTAACTAAGCAAGACAAGCGCATAATTTTACTTGTCAAAAAGGAAATCTATGAAAGATTCCCCTTTTAGTTTAAAGCCCTACTCTTTTTGTTTTTTACACAAGACAAGCAGCTATAAGTTCATAGAATAAAAAAACTCCTTACATGGAAATTTTTTTATCTAAGCTCAAGCTTTTCTCTTACGTAAATTAAGCGAAAGGTATCACTTCGAATGCTATAAAAAAGTAACCTATAAAAAGAATTCCCTTTTTAATTTGAAAATTACTTCTTCATCAGATCATGAGTTAAATACCTGACAAGAGACTCCTCGGATATTCTTTTTCTATAGATACTCTATTTCTCTTAAAAGCACTCTAAAAACTATTTTAACTTTCATGAAATCGAAAATTATTGACCTAAAAAACAGGCTCAAAACCTGTCATTTTCCTACCGTGTTTTTTAAATTTAAGCAGCCATTATCTTACTGAAAAGCAATCAGATTTGTATCAAAATAATCAATTGTAAATTCTGTATACATTGCTCTCACAAAACACAACATTCAGCTACAAGAAACCACATGATTTTGTGGAAGGTGCTCCCTATAATAACCAGCAAGAAGATGAGATATCTTTGAATAACTATAATAATAACTGAGAAATACCCCCGATTTCATCCCAGTTCTTCCCCCAAAGGCTGGGTATTTTTTTGCCTGCTATTTTTATATTTCCTATTTCAGCTATAAAAAAAAGCCCCTTTAAGGAGCTTTTATTGATTAAGGCTGTTTCAGATATGGCCAGGCTGCTTTTAGATAAATAAACATTGACCATAAGGTCAGTACCACAGCTGTATATAGCAAAGCATAAGCCAGCATTTCTAGCGGTGGCCAGTTCAGCAGGAAAACCGTAATTGCGATCATCTGGAACGCGGTTTTGTATTTACCCACTGTCGACACCGCCACACTGGTACGCGCACCGAGTTCAGCCATCCATTCACGTAAAGCTGAAACTGTAATTTCCCGTGAAATAATCACAATCGCTGCAAAAGCCATCGAGATCGAAGGTTGCCATTGCACTAAGACAATAAGCGCAGCAGCGACCATCAACTTGTCTGCAACTGGATCCAAAAAACGACCAAAAGCAGACGTCTGATTCAGAGTACGCGCCAGATAACCATCAAACCAGTCAGTGACTGCAGCCACTACAAAAATTGTCGTTAAGATAATATGCCGCGTCACATCAGGACTGGTTTCATTAAATCCCATTGCCGGTGGCCAATATGCGACCAATAAAAAAACCGGAATCAGGATAATACGAGCCAAGGTCAAGATATTTGGAATATTCAGGATACGACCTGTAGTCATAGACACCGCCAATTGTTCCCCTCATGTACGATGAAAATGCACACTTTTTTCGAGGTTTAATCCATCATTAATACGCTTCACTTTATACGAATTGACTTGAAGTGTCACTAGGCAAACACCGTCACTGTCTGTCTGGCCATCGCAATCAGCCGATTTTCTACATCCCACAGATAGGCATGTTCTGTTGAATAACCGTCAGCCGCATGGTCGGTAATCACTTTATATTTAAACCAATCATGTAGCTGATGCTGCACTGGATGCACATAGGTTACAGTCCAGGTCAGGCTGCTCGCTGGGGCCAGTGTCTGAAACATCGGTAACACCCCAGGTGGCCAGATGTCAAAAATGGCCATCAGGTCAGCTAACTGAAATTCACGGTCAGAATGTTGATCTGGATGGAAGCGGCACCAGCCTTCAAAATCAGGACGTACACTTGAACTGCACGGCAGATTCAAATCCGCCCATCTGAGTTCAAAATGATCAAAACACTTTGGAAGCTTGAACTGTGCAGGAATCTGGAACAGGGTTTCAGGAGGAGCATAATCCGGAGCCTGGATTTCCTGATGTACCTGAATGCTAGAATCGCGCGCTACGCCGAAACTGGCAATCAGAATGCTCTGAACAGCCTCATCCTGCCATAGACGCACTTCGATGGTAGTGACCGATTTGCCTTCACGCAGAATTTCCGCAGTTAGGCGTGCTTTGCCTTCCTGTACCGGGCCAACAAAAGTCACACTGGTACTCAGCAAACGTTTAGTAGGATCATTGATTATTACCACGGCTTTTTGCATCATGACTGCAGCTGCAAGTCCACCGTAGATGGTTCTTCCTTGTCCCCAGCCTGGCGGCATTTCAATCCATTCTTGCTGCGCAATTTGTGCGTACAGTGTTTGCAAAGACATATCGATCCTTCAACTTTGTCTGATGAACCGATATATTGCTGGAAAAATCTATGAATAGAAATGACCTTTGACTCGAAGGTCAATGTGCATTTTTGCACTTGTAATTGATATAAAACGATTACTCATGCAGAACTTTATAAATCATCCGGGCCATGACCGAACCCAGACCCGGTACCAGTTGCAGATCTTTTTCTGAAGCTTTAAGCACACCCTGAATCCCACCAAAATGGGTCAATAAATCACGACGGCGCTTCGGCCCCAGTCCCGGAATTACCTCCAGTACCGATGAACCCCGTTTTTTATCGCGTTTGGCCCGATGTCGGGTAATGGCAAAACGGTGGGCTTCGTCACGTACCTGCTGGATCAAATGCAGGGCCTTATGATCTTCTGGAAGCTGGATCTTACCGCCATCGGTAAAATGCAGGGTTTCCAGACCCGGCTTACGCCCTTCGCCTTTAGACACACCGACCATAAAGGCATCCAGCCCAAGTTCCTGCATGACTTCCATCGCCATATGCAATTGCCCTTTACCACCGTCAATCAGCAGCAAATCTGGCAGCATGGCTTTTTTATAACGACGGGTTAAGGCCTGACGCATCGCGGCATAGTCATCACCCGCCTGAATATCATTGATAGAAAACTGGCGATAATCGCGTTTGCGCGCGCCTCCACTATCAAAGACTACGCAAGAAGCAACCGTATCTTCACCCATGGTATGCGAGATATCGAAACACTCAATCCGATCTACCGGCCGTCCTACGACCTCCTCTAACTGATGGAAACGTTCATTCAGCTCAAAGTGATTGGCCAGCTTGCCCTGAATGGCATGTTGCACATTCATCTGTGCAAGTTCCAGCCATTCAGCACGGGTTTCCCGAACTTTGGATTTGATCTGAATTTTCTTGTCAAAATGTTGAGAAAGTGCGGTTTCTAGCTCCTTCCGATCTGGCATTTCAATATTTACGATCAGTTCAGAAGGAATTTCATCGGCAACCTGGAAGTAGAAGTTGGCAATAAAATCCGAGAGCATTTGTCCCAGATCGTCACTCAGCATATCCGGAAAATAGCCTTTACCGCCGAGCATCTTGCCATTACGCACATGCATGATCTGCACACAAGTTACTCCTGCTTGGTAGGCAATCGCCAGAATATCTGCCTCACCTTTGACTTTATAAATCGCCTGCTGGGCCTGTACATCACGCAGTAATGCCATCCGGTCACGATAAAATACCGCCTTTTCAAATTCCAGATTTTCTGCGGCTGCTTCCATCTTGGCAATCAGTTCCTGATTCAACTCTTTGGTATCGCCTTGCAGGAAGCGAATCGAATTATTGACATCTTCCTGATAATCCTCAGGTGAAATCAGGCCGACACAAGGGCCGGAACAGCGCTTGATCTGATATTGCAAACAAGGTCGAGTACGATTGGCAAAGAAACCATTCTCACAAGAACGTACATTGAATAATTTTTGCAGAATAACCAAAGTATCGCGGGCATTGTAAGCACTCGGATAAGGTCCAAAGAACTTGCCGACCTGATGTTTGCCCTTGCCACGACCGCTGGCAATCCGCGGATAGGGCTTGTCTGCAGAGACAAAAATATAGACATAGGATTTGTCATCACGCAGCATGATGTTATACGGTGGACGATGCAGCTTGATCAGGTTTTGCTCTAGCAATAAAGCTTCAGTTTCTGAACGCACCACCAAGGTCTGAATGTCATAAATCCGTGCCACCAAAGCTTGAGTCTTGGGATGATCAAGGGTTTTGACAAAATAACTAGATACCCGATTTTTCAGGTTCTTGGCTTTTCCCACATATAAGAGTTCGCCATCTTTGCCATACATCCGGTAGACCCCGGGTAAGGTGGTCATATTGGCCAAGATTTTTTCAATATGAGGGCGTGCGTTCTCGTTCACCTAAAACCTATTTTTCACCTGCAATATGCAGATATATGTGATGTTTAATGTGTCATTTTCAAGCGATGACACAAAATTCACCCGAACTGTCATCGAAAGTGAAACAGGTTATGCCCAGACCGCCGTATTTATAAGCAACCCAATATGGTCTGATTGCTAAAAGCTATAAGTCGCCTGAACTAACTTTGCTATGCTCGACAGGTTCAATCTCGAGATGATCCAAGATGACAAGTTCCCAATCCGGTATTCATGTTGTGCAACCTGCCACTTCTAGCCATAGCCAGTCTGAGCGTGACCGTTTAATTGGGAAACCGCGTTTTCATTTTGAACCTCTAGCTGTGATGCAGTTGCTACGGGAACGGATCATCGGTCAGGATGCCGCCTTAAATGAAATTGAAAAAATGCTGCATGTGGTCAAGGCTGACTTTTCCAGTCCTGAACGTCCGCTTTCGGTTACCTTAATGCTTGGCCCGACCGGTGTCGGCAAAACCGAGACCGTGCGTCTGATTGCCGAAGCAATTTATGGCCGTCCTGATGCTTTCTGCCGGATTGATATGAATACTTTGGCGCAGGAACATTATGCAGCTGCCCTGACTGGCGCGCCTCCGGGTTATGTGGGCTCTAAAGAGGGCCATAGCCTGTTTGATGAAACCGCTATTGCCGGAAGCCATCCCGTCCCGGCATCATACTGTTCGATGAACTGGAAAAAGCCAGTACTGAAGTAATTCGTGGCCTGATGAATGTACTAGATACCGGTCGACTGATGTTGACTGCTGGTACCAAAACCATCGATTTTCGTAACTGCATGATTTTTATGACCAGTAATGTCGGTGCACAGGCCGCGCAACAATATCTGGAAAAACTCAGCTATTTGCCGCAAAAAGTGCAGCAACTATGTCTGAAAAAAGTACCGACCCAGCAGATCATTGAAAAAGTCATGCAGCGCAAGTTCGATCCTGAATTTTTAAACCGGATTGACCGTACCTTGCACTATCAGGCTGTCCAAAATGATGCCCTGCCACGACTGGTTGAGATTGAACTGGATAAATTAAATCAACGTCTGCAACATCAGAAACGACAGATTCACCTCACTGATGCAGCCAAGGCCCATTTTTATCAGGGTCATGACATCCGTTATGGCGCCCGTCATCTGGGCCGAAAAATACGGACTGAACTGGAACCAATCTTAGCGATTTATTTCCTGAACCATCCAGAACAGCTACAACTCCATCTGGACTGTATTGATGGACAATTGCTAGTTCAGTCTCAATCATCCGATTCCAATTAAACTGTTTGATGCGCTTGAATCGCCTGAATCAATGCATCCGGGTCTTTAGGTGAAATCAGGATATATTTTTGCTGATCTGCCAATGTATAGCTAACTTTTAAACGCTTGAAAGACAAAGCAGGTGCAATTTCTGAGTGATCTGTAGGCTCGATATTCTGAATTGAACTGAGCGGAATTTGCCAGGTCAGCCACAAGCTTTTGATAATCAACTGCCCATCCTGGACGATATAACGGGTACTCCAAACCGGCCACCAGACCAAGAGGATTGTGAGTATATAAACTGCGGTATGCACCGGATATTGAGCCATCGTCCCTTTGGCCTGCATGGTCAGTAGCAATTGCAATAACAAACCACTCATACAGATCAAGAATGCCAGCAGCCACCAGTCTTTTTTGGAACGAAATACACGCATCATCTTCCCCCTATTTTGTTTTATCTTACACAAAATCAGGATGATGTGGTGAATCTCTGCAAGCAATAAAAAACGCCCATGTGGGCGTTTTATTTTTTTATGTTGCAGCTTAGACAAACAGATAAGGACGAACAAAGATCAGGAAGAAAATACCCAGCATCAGGAACCATTTCAGGAAATAGTACAGCTGGCGGTTTTGTGCTTTTAAAGCCTTAGCCTTGACCCGGAGTTGATAAACATAACCAAAGGCCTTGTTTAAGCCACCGGTCTGATCTCCGACTTCATTCGGTGAACTGGCCGCCGTCATTACTTTTTTGCCAAACCAGTGATTAAAGCGTTCCATCCAGCGGGTTTTTAAAGGTCGCTCGACATCAGCAAAGAAAATGATCCGGTTCTGGTCAGTCTTGTTTTCGGCATAGTGGATATAAGTTTCATCAAATACCACGCTCTCGCCGTCACGCCAGGAATAACGCTGGCCATCGACATCGATAAAGCAGCGGTCATCATTCGGGGTCATTAAGCCCAAGTGATAACGCAATGAACCGGCATACGGGTCACGATGACGGACCAGACGACTATCGGGTGCCAGCTCGGTAAACATGGCGGCTTTAATGGTGGGCAAGGTTTTGAGCAAGGCAGTAGTTTTTGGGCAGAGTTCTGCTGCAGAGGGATGCGCCGAGTCATACCATTTTAAATAGAAGCGTTTCCAGCCAGTCTTAAAAAATGAGTTAAACCCCAGGTCATCATATTTGCTCGAAGCCTTGATCCCGCCTTTCTGATAGAGTGCCTGTGCTTCGTCACGAATCATTTCCCAGTTTTCATCCAGCACTTTTAGGTCTTTAAAATGCTGCGTATCGATATAAGGCTGATTCGGTACGCGTGAAAAGGCGTACATCAGAAAATTGATCGGTGCAAACAGGGTCGAATGGTCAAAAAACTGGCGATAAAAAGAATGCCGAACTGTGCCACGTCGCTGAATATATAACGCTGAGATGACAAAGATGGCCAAAATAATCCACTTAAGCATATCAATACCCAAAAAATCCTAGCCCCAAAAAGAACAGGGAAAAATAAAAAAGTCACATCTGGGCCGCATTATAACAAAGCTGCTTTTGCTCTCCCTACCCGCTTGTAGAACACAGCGTTGCATACATTTTCTTACATCCATATCGGATGATTTGAATCTCAATTGACTATTTTGACCAAAACACCACACAGCAAACATTCCCTATCTGGTCAATTTGCGTTATAAAAACAGCGCAACAGCAATAAAAAAGTGAAATTGAAACAATAACTTCATTACACTGCGATAACGGTTCACTGTATTCCAGATATGACAACACCTTGATTGAGCGATGAAAATTGATGACCCTTGCGTCACGGCTTGATACAACTTGTGTTGTTCTTTTTGGATATAGTTATCGTAAGATTAGCGAAGTAAAAAAGTGCGCGGGAAATGCGCGCTTGCTTCACAACATCAACTTAGAAGTCCTCCAAAATAAAGGAGATCAGGGCATGATCCACGCTGGCAATGCCATTACCGTCCAAATGCTTGAGGACGGAATTGCAGAATTCCGCTTTGACTTACAAGGTGAGTCGGTTAACAAATTCAACCGTGCAACGATTGAAGATTTCAAGGCTGCGATCGACGCAGTTTCCGCTGCTGACATTCAGGGTTTAATCGTGACTTCAGGCAAGTCTACATTTATTGTAGGTGCTGACATTACTGAGTTCGGCGATAACTTTGCTCAAGGCGAACAGGCAATTGTTGACTGGGCACTACCAGTTCATGAAATTTTTAACAGCTTCGAAGACCTGGACATTCCTAAAGTTGCCGCGATTAACGGTATGGCACTGGGTGGCGGTTTCGAGATGTGCTTAGTCTGTGACTACCGTGTGATGTCAGAACAGGCGCAAGTCGGCCTGCCTGAAATCAAACTTGGTATCTTCCCGGGTTTCGGTGGTACGGTTCGTTTAAGCCGTCTGATCGGTATCGACAATGCAGTTGAATGGATGGCCATGGCTACTCCGAAGAAACCGGCTGCTGCACTGAAAGATGGTGCTGTTGATGCGGTTGTGGCTGCAGACAAACTGAAAGATGCTGCGATTGACCTGGTGAAACAGGCGATCCATGGCCGTTTAGACTGGCAGGCAAAACGCCAGGAAAAACTGGATCCAATCAAGCTGAACATGCTTGAGCAAATGATGGCGTTCAATACGGCGAAAGGTGCGGTTCTTGCAAAAGCAAACCCTGCTCAATACCCAGCGCCAAAACTATTGCTTGATTCTCTTCAGGCAGGTGCAAGCTTACACCGCGATGAAGCGTTAAAAGTTGAAGCTCAAGGCTTTGCGAAAGCTGCGGTAACTCCACAAGCAGGTGCGTTAATCGGTCTGTTCCTGAACGACCAGGTGGTGAAGAAAACTTCTAAGAAATATGAACAGGGTGCACATCCAGTGAACCAGGCTGCCGTTCTAGGCGCAGGGATCATGGGTGGTGGTATTGCTTACCAGGCGGCAAGCAAAGGCACTCCAATCATCATGAAAGACATCGGTAACCAGCAACTTGCACTGGGTATGTCTGAAGCAAACAAACTGCTGACCAAGCAGGTTGAACGCAAGAAGATGAAGCCGGCGCAAATGGGTGAAACCCTTGCTCGCATCCGTCCTACTTTAAGCTATGACGAGTTTAAAGAAGTCGACATCGTGATCGAAGCAGTAACTGAAAACCCGAAAGTGAAAGGTATCGTACTGAAAGAAACTGAATCTAAAGTACGTGAAAACACGATTATTGCGTCGAACACATCTACGATTTCAATTACGCGTCTGGCTGAAAATCTGGAACGTCCTGAAAACTTCGTGGGTATGCACTTCTTTAACCCGGTACACATGATGCCATTGGTAGAAGTGATTCGTGGTGAGAAGACTTCTGCTGAAGCGATTGCAACGACTGTTGTGCTTGCTCAGAAAATGGGTAAAACACCAATCGTAGTGAATGACTGCCCGGGCTTCCTGGTAAACCGCGTACTGTTCCCTTACTTCGGTGCATTTGACCTGTTACTGAAAGATGGTGCTGACTTCCAGCAAATCGACAAAGTGATGGAAAAATTCGGCTGGCCTATGGGTCCTGCTTACCTGATGGACGTGGTTGGTATCGATACTGGCGTTCACGGTGCAGAAGTGATGGCTGAAGGCTTCCCGGATCGTATGAAACCTGATTTCAAAGGTTCAATCCAAGTGATGTACGAAAACAACCGTCTGGGTCAAAAGAATGACGTTGGTTTCTATAAATACGAACTTGACCGTAAAGGCAAAAAAGCCAAAGTGGTTGATCCAACCGCATACGAACTTGTGGCATCTGTTGCAACTGCTGAAAAACGTGAATTTGATCCTCAAGAGATCATTGACCGTATGATGCTGGCTTTCTGTAACGAAACTGTTCGTTGCCTGGAAGACAACATTGTTGCAACTCCGGCTGAAGCAGATATGGCGATGATCATGGGTGTAGGCTTCCCTCCATTCCGTGGTGGTCCATGCCGTTATATCGACCAGACTGGTGTAGCTGAGTATGTTGCACTTTGCGACAAATACGCGCACTTAGGTAAGGCTTATGAAGCGCCGCAATCATTGCGCGACATGGCTGCTAACAACAAAAAATTCTACGGTTAAGGAGTGACGTGAATGGCTACTTTAAATCCACGTGACGTTGTGATTGTTGATGGCGTACGTACTGCCATGGGCAAATCGAAAAACGGTATGTTCCGCAATGTACGTGCCGACAGCATGTCAGCTGAACTTATCCGTGCGTTGATGGTTCGTAACGAATTCGACCCGAATGAAGTTGAAGATGTGATCTGGGGCTGTGTGAACCAGACTCTGGAACAAGGGATGAACATTGCGCGTAACATCGCATTGTTAGCTGACCTTCCTAAGACTGTTGCAGGTCAAACGGTTAACCGTCTGTGTGGTTCTTCTATGCAGGCAATCCACACTGCGGCTGCACAGATTGCGACTAACCAGGGTGATATCTTCATCATCGGTGGTGTAGAGCATATGGGCCACGTAGGTATGATGCACGGCATCGACCTGAACCCTGCTGCATCTAAGCACTATGCAAAAGCATCAAACATGATGGGCCTGACGGCTGAAATGCTGGGTCGCATGAACGGCATTACTCGTGAAGAACAGGATGCGTTTGGTGTTGAATCTCACCGCCGTGCCTGGGCTGCAACTGAAAATGGTCTGTTCCAGAACGAGATCGTAGGCATTGAAGGTCATAATGCTGACGGTTACAAAGTTCTGTGCGATATCGATGAAGTGATCCGTCCGGATGCCAACATTGAAACTTTCCGTGCTTTGCGTCCAGTATTCGATCCTAAAGGCGGTACAGTGACTGCTGCAACATCTTCAGCATTGTCTGATGGCGCATCTGCAATGCTGTTAATGTCTGCTGAACGTGCTCAAGCGCTTGGTTTGAAACCACGTGCTGTGATCCGTTCTATGGCGGTTGCAGGTTGTGATGCTGCGATCATGGGTTATGGCCCTGTTCCAGCAACTCAAAAAGCATTGAAACGTGCTGGTCTGACCATTGAAGACATGCAAACTGTAGAGTTAAACGAAGCGTTTGCCGCACAAGGTCTGTCTGTTCTTAAAGGCTTAGGTCTATACGAGAAACAGGACATCGTGAACTTGAGCGGTGGTGCGATTGCATTGGGTCACCCATTGGGCTGTTCTGGTGCGCGTATTACCACTTCCCTACTGAACATCATGGAACAGCAAGATACTCAAATCGGTCTTGCAACGATGTGTATCGGTCTTGGTCAAGGTATCGCGACCATTATCGAACGTGTTTAATTCTTAAATAATTCGAGACAGAAAACCCCGCTTATTGCGGGGTTTCTTTATTGCGAACTATTCATTCAAAGTTTTGTAAAATACACATAGCCTTATTTATGATAAAGTTGAATATTAAATATAAATTTAAAATAATTATGAAAAAATATTTAGCATTTACAGTTCTGAGTCTAAGCTTGGTAGGATGTGCCAGCACACCAAAAGCACCACAATCTGATTACTTTGCAAGAATTCAAAAAGAATTTAGAACCCAACCTGTGGCTATCTTGACAGATGCCTGCCTACTACGTAAAGAACTTGGTGACAGTCATATTTTACTGGATCAATCTAATCGTACTGCCGAAGCAATATCTCAATCATTGGTAAAACAGTTAAACCAGAATGCGGTTCAAGTGACCAAAACCTTCCAGCCAACACATCGCGGTTTCTTTGAAAAGCGTACCATTCAGACTTATAAAAAACGTAATACTTTAGAGTCGCAACCTGAATATTTAGGCACTTATCCTGTTTTGGCAGCCAACCAACCTGCAATTACTGATCTGGATGGTGCAAGTATCCAACTGCTGCTTCAAAAGAGTTTTAAAGCCAGCCATGGGCGTTATGCGTTAAGCAATAACTATCAACCTGTAGATATTGATATTACAGATCGCCTAACTGACCATCTCAAGCCTGTGTTAGGCACATCTAAGGTTCTGGTCATCCAGGTCTTAGGACAACAGCCTTCTTTAGGAAAACGGATTGGTAATATTGCCGGCACAGCTGCTTTCGCAGTTTTAACAATGGGTGTAGTTGTAGCAGATGATCCAGTACCTACAGAAGGCCAATACTATGTACTTTCTTATGTTGATTTGGATAAGAAACAAATTTTATGGTCTAAGCATCAAAAATTCGATGGAAAACTTTATCAGACCGGCCCAGTTAGCGTAACGACACCAAATATGCTAAAACCTTTGGGTCTTTAAAATAGAAATAAATAAAAAACCCTGTTTAATAACAGGGTTTTTTATTTAAAAGAATGTTATCCCTTTGTAAATTTAGTTGAATATTCAACCAATAAAAACTTATCCATCAGCCACTTATATTTGACAGGCGCATCATAACCCCACATTTCTCTCCTTTATTTATGGGGTTATGCATGAAAATGCTTAAAACACTTCTAGCAACTGCAATCGTTGCAACTTCAGCTTCTGCTATGGCTTCTGCAACAGTTTCTCCTGTTGCTGCAATGAAAGAACAAGCAAAAACTGTTGCCGCTCAAACTGCTCAACAAGCAACTGCGCCTGCACAAGCAAAAGTAGCGACTGCGACTGTTAAAGCACAAGACTCTGCTGCCAAAGCTACTGCTGAGAAACAAGCGGCTGTCGCTAAAGTAGAAGCAACTCAACAACAAGCTGCTCAAACTAAAGAAGCAGCAAAAACTGAAGCGGCTCAAAAAGTAGAAGCTGCAAAAGCTGCACCTGCAGATATGAAAAAAGTAGCGGATTCTAAAGTAGAAGCCGTGAAAACTGATGCAGCTGTAAAAACTGCTGAAGTAAAAGAAGCAACTGTAGCAAAAGCTGAAGAAGTAAAAGCAGCACCTGCCGAAGCAGCTGTAAAAGCCGAGAAAAAAGGGTGGTTCTCTTGGTTTAAAAAATCTGCTTAAGATATTTTAAATCCATAAAAAAAGATGTCCGAGTGACATCTTTTTTTTGTTTTTTGGCTCTTTCAGATTTAAAGTCAAAAATATAAAGACCTATAAATCTCTTATTAGACCTTTCGGGCTAGCATAGTCGCAAAATGCTGCTTGATCCGGTTGCCCTGCTCATCTACTCGGTGTAATTCACCGACATTTTCATTATATTTCACCAGATTCCAGCCTTCATAATAGGCACTAAGCTGTCCCGGCTTAAAACTAAACGGAAAGTCTGGCTGTACCGGAATATCATCGGTATCCATCGCACAGACAATCAGGTTATAACCGCCCGGCACTGTCGCCTGCTGCATCTGTGCAATAAGTGGTGGAATGGTATCGGCCTGCAGGAACATCATCACCACTGTACAGCAAATGAAGTCATATTGACCCTGAATACTGGGGTCAAGATTTAAATCCCGTTGCTGAACCTGAATATTCCCGATTTCTTCATTCTGAATGATCTGTCTTAAGGTCTGTAGACTATTTTCATTCACATCCCAGGCGTCGACTTCAAAACTGTTCTGACTCAAATACAACGAATTGCGGCCTGAACCACAACCGACATCCAGCGCACGACCACCCTTTAAATACGGCATAGCCGCCAGAATTTCCGAATGGGTCGGGCTTAGCTGATATTTCTTAGTGAAGTAATCCTCAGGTTTGCAGTAAAAACGCAGCTGACATTCTGCATCTTCACTAGCCGCAACGATCTTATGCCAGACCTGTGGCTCAATGAACGGCGGTTGCTGCTCTGGCGTAAATACATGTTCAGACTGTATATGACCTGACGGATCCAGCATGGCAAAATGCAGCTCACCTTTAAGAACGGTCAGCTTTGCCCAAGTGCCTGCTTTGGTATTGTGTGGCTGCTTGAACCCTTGTGGGATAGCTTGCTGCGTCCAGACCGGAAATTCTTTATAACATTTCAATTGTTGCATAAAAGATTGTGCTCCCTCTTCTCGCTTTCCGTCTGCAAGCATGCTTCTGGATATTCATTTTTCTCAAGCATAGCTGGTTCTATTACCAATGAGAACTGGTACATCTTTGATGTAAGCAATGCAGCAGGACTAATCGATCTAGCAAGAAAACATCATACAATTTAGGGCATAAGAAGCCATAAGATCTTTATGCTTAGAGTTTGTTCTCTGCTTCTTTAAGTGCCTGCTGATCGACTTGAGTCATTTGCTGGTTGAGCTGCACTATTTCCTGATACAGCTTATTGAATTGCTTTAAGGGTGCATCTTCATAGAACATAAAGGTCTGATTTTTCTTTTCCCATTTATTGTTTTTCAGCACCAGAAATAACTGGTCTGCTTTGGCCAGACTCTGTTTTTCAATTTCAAAAATTGCATGGGCATTATCCTGCTGCTGATTGGCTTTCAGATTATCTGCCAGCTGCTGACGATAACGGTTTTTAATATCCAGCTGTTTCACCTGCTCTAACTGCTGGGTTGCCCGCTGCTGAATTGTCTGTTCATAGCTATCGACAATTTCATGCACGCGCTTCAGCATGGCTTCAGTTTCTTTATAGTCTTGAGCCTGATCTTTGGCTAAGCGGTCAATGTCCAGAAAACGATCCCAGTTCGCTGCTTTGAGGTCACGTAAATACTGATTACGAGCCTCGGCACGATCACGCATCTGACCCAGAATAAACTGGGCCATTACGGCATAATCTCCATCCAAACGATCATCTTCCAGATCAATCTGAATCGGTTTAGACCAATCCTGTGCCTGTTGCAAAATAGATCGGGTTTTTTCTTCCAGTACCGTTTCATATTCTTGCAAATCGGCCTGCTGTTTCTGCTCTACAGAATTTTGATAAAATAACCAGATCAAAATTGCCAGTACCACTCCAGCGATAATCATAAAAACACGGGGCATCTACACGCTCCAGGTCTGTCATCCAGATCTTGTTGATTTTTTACACTATGCTTATTTTTCCAGCATAATTCAAGACATAGAGCTTTTCACATTTGTGAACGTGCTTCCTCAATACTGAAAAAATGAATCCAGTAAAAAGCCTGAAGAAAGGAAATAAGTTTTCAGACTTCCTTTCTTCATGACGTGATCTGGCTATACCGAAACTGACTGACCTGATCAGCCTGACCCATCGGATTGTGTGCTAGCGCGAACCAAAAGGCAGACTGAGCTCAAGCCGATTCGGATCAAACTGCTCCCTGACGATCTGGACATTGGTGGCATTCCGGTCAATGCCAAAAGGTTGCAAAATCACATAGATTCCATTTCTTGGATCTGAGGACTGCAAGCCTTGCGCTACTGCCAGTACATATTCCCGGAACACAGTAGGCAGACTGTCCAGATCTGGATTAGGCGCTGCTGCCCCCATGTCAATATTTGCAACGACATCACCATCGACACTATAAGCCTGGATATCGCGTTCAATTTTCATCAGGCGCATCTGCAAAGCCTTACGCTGGCTGGCACCTTCCTGATAAGGCGTTATTTCCGTCACAGCACGCATTTCAGGCTCTGCCATGACAGTTAAGGTGGGAAGTACCGTTGCTTCAGAATGAGCAGGAGCTGCATGACTCAGTACAGGGAGAGTAAAAGCAGTACAGGTCAGCATCAGGCCCAAGCTTTGAATGTATTTTAGGAGATTCATCTTATTACCCCTCGGTTGGAAAAGGGAAAGCGTCAGATTAAATCTTACAAGTAATACAGCTTCTTATTGTTAAGTTTGATAAACGGTCAATCGAATCCATTACACCCTCATAAAGCCAACCAGCACATCAGGAGCAAAGCTCCTAAAAAATATGAATTATTCAGAAGTTAGATTTAAAAAAGCAAAAATCCCCAATATGGGGATTGATTTGCATTACTGGCTCATCCTTTAAGGAGATCTTGGAAATTGCGCTACAGGAGATGGATTGTTGTAGTTTTCTAATAAGCCCAGATTCACCTTGTCCAGATTAATCTGTAGTTGAAGACCGCGTCCTGGTTGCAAGCTGCTGCTACGATCGATCCCGACATTCTCCAGCAGTGTATACAGCCCTTGGGTTGGATCACCAGATTGTAAGCCCTGGGCAATGGTCATCACATACTGTTGCAGTGCAGGTGACAGTAAACTCAAATCTGGAGCTTGGGTCGGCTTGATATCAAGGTTTGCCAGCACATTTGGATTGACCATGAAATTTTCTGCATCTTTGGTTCCCCGGATTACCTGATGCTGCAAAGCAAGACGATTGGCTTCATTCTCAATAAATGGAACATAGCCAGTCTCGTTACTCATTTCAGGTTCAGCCATAATGGTCATCGTAGGCAAGGTAAGCACCGGTTTCTGTTCTTCCGCATGCACTGCTATGCTAAATGTACCTAACAGAGCCCCAAATAAAGATGTTTTTAGACTATTCATGGGCTTTCCCCTACTTCAAATTTCACAACCTGAATGCCTTCATCGGTTGCTAGAGTCTGTATTTAATTTAATTATCTATTAGATTACCTTGATTATTTAGAGAACTCATTCTTGCTCAGATGAATGGCAAAACAAGTTAATTCTTAGGCTGAATCAAAAATCACAGGCGAAAAAAAACCTCAAACAATGTTTGAGGTTTTTTCGAATATGGTGGCGAGACCCAGGATCGAACTGGGGACACACGGATTTTCAATCCGTTGCTCTACCAACTGAGCTATCACGCCGATGCGGTGTATTAAGCCGTATCTAGACACATTAGTCAATCGAAATTATGAAAAAAAAGATTGAGTGTCTGAATTTTGGCCTAAAAAAAATCCCTGATGGGATCAGGGATTGAAAACTTTAAAATCGTTTTGAATATGGTGGCGAGACCCAGGATCGAACTGGGGACACACGGATTTTCAATCCGTTGCTCTACCAACTGAGCTATCACGCCGATGTCGCGTATTAAACAGTTTCAGCTCTTAATCGTCAAGTACATAACGTATAAAAATCATCAAATGTTTACTTTTCCATCGATTTACATGCTTATACAGCAATATTTTCACTATTCTCAGCAAATACCTGACTAATAAAACAAATTGAATCCGGTATTTATAAAAAAAGCAGCCCGAAGGCTGCTTGGAATTTATCTGTATCTAAATTTTTTCAAGATTTGCCAGACAACGGTGAATGGCACCGCATCCCGGTACGAATGCTTTTACTCCTTTTTCCTCTTCCATACGGCATGCCTCACTCACCAGCCTTTCTGCAACCCCGCGTCCACGGTTGGCCGGATGCACCACAATATTTTCCAGGGTTCGGCTTTCGCCTTGTCCCGTGCACCAGATGGCGCCGATGATTTTGGTGTTAAATTCTGCGGTATAAAGTAAGGTATACTGTGCAAGGTTTTGCTCTAGATGTTCAATGGCATCTGCCCCATCACTAAATTCAGGGCTAGTGTCATACAGTCGCTCAAGCTGGCTGCGCACTTCGTCGTTTTCTAGAGAAGTATAAGCATGTACGGTAATAGGCATTGATAAACCCTCCTGAGCAATCTAATATGCGGTGACGTCGTCACGGCGAAAATATTTTCTACATCAATCATTTTGACGTATTTGAGGAACGTGTCTATGACAGATCGTATCAGTGAAGTGGTAAGAAATACCAACGAAACCAAAATTCGAGTTCGTTTGAACCTCGATGGTACTGGTCAAGGCACTTTAAACACTGGTATTCCATTTTTAGATCATATGATTGATCAAATCAAGCGACATGGTCTGTTCGATATTGATATTCATTGTGACGGAGATCTGGAAATTGATGACCATCATACCGTAGAAGACTGTGGTATTACCTTAGGTCAAGCGTTCGCTCAGGCTTTGGGTGATAAAAAAGGCCTACGTCGTTATGGACACTTCTATGCGCCGCTTGATGAATCTTTAAGCCGTGTCGTGGTGGATCTGTCTGGCCGTCCGGGTCTGTTTATGGACATTCCATTTACCCGCGCCATGATTGGCCGTTTTGATGTAGACCTGTTCTCTGAGTTTTTCCAGGGCTTTGTCAACCATTCGCTGATGACTGTACACATTGACAACCTGAAAGGTAAAAACAGTCACCACCAGATCGAAAGTGTATTTAAGGCATTTGCCCGTGCACTGCGTATGGCATGTGAAGTTGATCCACGTGCTGCGAATACTGTTGCTTCAACCAAAGGTACCTTGTAATGACCCGTATTGCCCTTCTTGACTATGGCATGGGAAACCTACACTCAGCAGCCAAAGCACTTGAACACGTCGGTGCAACGGTAGATGTAACCAATGATCCAAAACTGATCGCTCAAGCCGACAAAATCGTTTTTCCGGGTGTGGGTGCAATGCGTGACTGTATGCAAGGCATGCATGAAGCCGGAATTGATGAAGTCGTACGTAATGCCGTGTTCAACAAACCGGTATTGGCCATCTGTGTCGGCATGCAGGCCCTGATGCAACGTTCCGAAGAAAATGGCGGTGCGGATGCACTGGGCATTTTTGCCGGTGAAGTCAAACACTTCCCGGAAATGGCAGGTTTAAAAGTACCGCATATGGGCTGGAACCAGGTACATCAGGCCGATCCAAGCCATCCGATGTGGAAAGACATTGCTCAGGATGCACGTTTCTATTTCGTACACAGTTACTATGTGGAACCACAAGATCCAAGCATCGTGGCAGCGACCTGTAACTATGGTATTGATTTCTGTACTGCCCTGCATAAAGACAACCTGTTTGCGACCCAGTTCCATCCGGAAAAGAGCCATACTGCAGGCCTTCAATTGCTAAAAAACTTTGTGGATTGGAATATCTAATCCAATACATTCAAAAAGCTCGCATCATGCGGGCTTTTTTATGGGCTACAGCTTAAAAGTTTATTTTTGAAAAATAATTCACATCCAAGCTTCCTTCTCTAAGGTATGCTCTATTCAACCTGAATATTCATCAATGGAAGATGCTTTAATCATGGATACCCAGCTTAACGATATTCTGCCGAGTAAAGAGGCAATAGCGACTTTTCCACCTTTTCAAAATATCGCGCCTGAAAATATTGTGGTGATTAACAGTATTCAGCAATGTGAAGCTCTACGCGAAGAACTTGAGCAGATCGCGGTCTTTGGTCTGGACACTGAGTCCAAACCGACCTTCAAGGTCGGTGAAGTGTCCACTGGTCCGCATCTGATTCAGCTGGCCACTCTGGAAAAGGCCTACCTGTTTCAAATGAATACTGCCATTTGGGATTTTCTGAAACCGATTTTTGCCAATCGTGACCAGATTAAAGTTGGTTTTGGCCTGAAAAATGATGCGCATCTCTTCCGTAAAAGAGGCATTGAGCTGAATAGTGTCATTGAACTGTCAAAGTGCTTTGGTGCGTTCGGCATTAAAAATCCTCTTGGATTAAAAAATGCGATGGCTTTGCTATTTCAGGTGAATTTTCCTAAATCGAAACGGGTTACGACATCGAACTGGGCGAAAAAACATCTCAGTCAGGCACAGATTGAATATGCGGCTGCAGATGCCTATGCACCTTTACTGGTCTTTGAAGAATTGCTGCACCGTGGCTTGGGTCCTAAGGAAGTTCCCAATACTTCACTAAAATTGAAAATTCGCCCGCATTCAAAAATTTGAACAAACAGAAGATCAGTTTTCTAGCGAAATATCATTTTGATATCAGACTCCATCAGGAGTATTGCAAAGAATAAAAAAATTGAAGAATAAAATCCTGTCACTCCAACATATCTTCAGACAGGTTTTCTTTTTTCATACCGTTTAAGAGTTAGAAATTTCGACTTTATTTGCTAAGATGAACTCACTGAAATTCATTCTAAAGATTAAGCAAGGAGCGAAAGCATGCTGATCATCCCTGCAATTGACCTGAAAGATGGCAAATGTGTCCGTTTAAAACAAGGTCGTATGGAAGACGATACCGTATTTTCTGACGATCCGGTGGCAACAGCACAGCATTGGGTAAATGAAGGCGCTCGCCGCTTGCATTTAGTAGATTTAAATGGTGCTTTCGCAGGTACACCGATTCATAAGCCAGTGGTAGAAGCCATTGCCAAATCACAGCCAGAATTGCCTATCCAGATTGGTGGCGGAATCCGCTCACTGGAAACTATCGAGCATTATCTGGAAGCAGGTGTATCTTTTGTGATTATTGGTACAAAAGCAGTGCAAAATCCTGAATTTGTGGAAGAAGCATGCAAAAAATTTGCAGGCCATATTATTGTGGGTATCGATGCCATGAACGGCATGGTAGCAACGGATGGCTGGGCGAATGTGACTGATGTAAAAGCGACTGATCTGGCAAAACGTTTTGCGGATGCTGGCGTGTCTAGTATTGTTTATACCGATATTGCCCGTGATGGCATGATGCAGGGTGTCAACATCGAGCAAACCGTACATCTGGCACAATATTCAGGTCTGCCTGTGATTGCTTCAGGTGGCGTAACCAATATGGATGACGTGCGTAATCTGAAAGATCAGCCTGGCATTTTAGGTGCGATTACCGGTCGTGCGATCTATGAAGGCACTTTAAATCTGCGTGAAGCACAATTATTGCTGGATGAACAAGAAGCGCTATAATAGCATCTGCTGAAAAAGAGGTCTGTGGACCTCTTTTTTTATTGTTCAATTTTTTTGATCCTCTCTCCCATGTCAACATCCGTTTCCCAAACTCCCTCTATCTGGAGAACTAAAGTTCCTCAACTTGCTCTGATCCTGATTACCATCATCTGGGGTGGCAGCTTTATCACTGTACAATATGGCCTGAGTTTCAGTAGTCCGGTGATCTTTGTCGGATTACGCTTTGCAGCGGCGGCAATTGCCGTAACTATGCTGTCGCTGAAGCACTTGAAAGGCATGACACTTAAAGAAGTGGCAGCGGGTGCCATCATCGGGGCTGTAATTGCAATCGGTTATGGAACCCAAACGGTGGGCTTGCAAACGATTAGTAGCAGTGAATCGGCCTTTCTGACTGCGCTGTATGTTCCCTTAGTGCCTCTACTGCTGTGGCTACTGTTCCGTAAAAAACCATATTTCATGACCTGGGTCGGTGCCCTGTTTGCCTTTCTCGGTCTGGTGTTTTTAACCGGTAATGGCTTTGGTGCCATCCAGCTGAATTTTGGTCAGGCGCTGACTTTGCTCGGCTCGATTGCCATTGCGCTTGAGATTATTTTTATCAGTCATTTTGCTCCGAAGGTGAATACCCGGCGTGTCACCGTGCTACAACTCATTTTTGCCTCGCTATTTTGTTTTCTGATGGCACCGATACTGGGTGAATCTCAGTTACCTGGCTTCCACTGGCATCTGGCAGGTATTTTGGTCGGTATCGGTATCGCCAGTGCCTGTATTCAGCTAGTGATGAACTGGGCGCAGGAAATGGTAGATCCTTCTCAAGCTGCGATCATTTATGCCGGTGAACCGATCTGGGCAAGTTTATTTGGACGTATGGCGGGAGAACGTTTGCCTGCGCTGGCACTTCTAGGCGGATTGATGGTGGTACTTGGGGTGATTGCCAGTGAGTGGAAACTCAAGTTTTTCAGAAAAGAAAAAATAGAAGAGTTGAAGGAAGATCTTTCCTAAGCTTATGAACTCCCCCTCTTAAAAAAGGGGGAGTTTTTTATCTAGAGAAATATAGCTAATCTTATTTGGTATACATCGGTCGATTGTCATTCAGACGCATAATGCCGCGAATCGCGCGATAGACAATCCAGATCCAGGAAACAAAGACCACAACCAGACAGAAAGTGGATGCACCAAAAGCAACCCCTGCAAACAGGTCCGGATCTTCATGGGTAAAGAACAGGAATAGGAATGGCACAAAGGCTACAATATTCCAGAATAGATACCACCAGAAACTGCGGATTTGCCAGGTAAAGTGACTTTCAAAAATCGAACCTCGTACATCCGAGCGCTTCACATAGTTAATAATCAGTGCAATCACTGCCAGCAAGCCACCACTAAAAATGGCCACGATATATAAGATATAAAGAATCAGGGTTAGCGTGCGATTTGAGTCTTTATCAATTGAATAGTTCATCTACGCTCCTGTGGTTGTTTCTAGATATTCAGGCTGTTAAAGGGAGAAATCAGCCATATAATCAAAATGATGTTAAAAGCTATAGTACAAAAATAAATTTGCCGGAAGGGTTGTTTTTGTGTTTTATGACGTAATTTTTGCTGTGCCAGCCAGGCTGCCGGCCACCCTCCCAGAAAAGCCACCAGATGCAGGGTATTTTCCGGAATACGACGATTGCCCAGTTGTGCCGCTTCCTTATCCTGGGCATATAGCCAGTAACTGAGGACATTCATCAGGCTCACCAGCAACAGGATCATTCCACTCAATAAGCCGGCTAAACTGAGTCCCGCCAGTACCAGAATATAGGCCACAGAAGCAACCTGCATCGGCTGCAATTTTTCTTGCTGGCTTCGGCCTGATATTTTAGTTTTTACTTTTGCCGTTTTGGTTTGTGATGCTTTCAGGTACATAACCTGCTGGGCACGATAACGGCCCTGCTCGTCCAGAATCACCAGATAATGCAGCGCACAGCCGACAATTGGCCGTGGACCGGGACGGGCAAAATCCTTGATATGCAAAAACACGCGATCTTTGGTTGGATCATTCGGCTGAATAAAGCCATAGCCTTTGTCATCAAACCATTCTACTAAACGTCCCTGATCGCGCATTTTGCCTGTTCCTGTTTATTTTAAATTTAAACTGTTACGAATTTTAAACGTTCAATCAGCATGTTACGCATCTCTTCCGGATTTTTTTGCAGAATATCTTCACCGGTGCGGCCTTCAGCCGCATTTTTCTGTGCCACTTGTAAACGCATCATCCAGAAACGGCCCGCAGCCATTGCCAGGTAAAGCTCCAGACATGATTTTTCATCCTCAGTCAATGGACGCACAGTTTCATAGGCTTTTAAAAAGGCATTGGCCTTTTCTTCATTTAAAGTAACTTCCGGATAATTGGTACAGAAGTCATTTAAAGTAATTGCAATATCAAACAGGAATTCATCTTTATTCAGCTCGTAAAAGTCCAGAATACCTTTCAGTTGGTCACCCTCAAACAGGGTATTGTCACGGAACAGATCCGAATGGATAAAGCCACGTGGACGATCCGGATATACTGCGGTTAAAGCTTCATACAGGCCCAGAAGTTTACCCAGTAAGACTTTATCTGCTGCGTTCAGGCTCGGTTTAATTTCCTGTGCTACGTTATACCAGTAGGCATGGTCACGGACAAAGGCACGCTCAAGTTTAAAATCTTTCAATGCCACATGCATTTTGGCCTGAGCAATGGCAATCGCTTCCGCCTGTGCGACGGTAGATGGCATTGGATGCTCGCCCATCATGCGTGGCGCAATTTGTGCCGGTTTATTTTTTAGTGTGTGAATGGCTTTGCCTGAGTGGGATAAAGGCACCGGTACGGCGAGACCTGCCTGACCCAGATGCTGCAAGACCGGCACCAGTTCTCCGGCGGCCTGTTCATCCATATCTTCAAAAACGGTCAGCACATATTGCTGGTTTTCGCAGACCAGAAAATAGTTCGTATTCTGGATACCTCCTTGAATGGGAATCAGATCAATCACCTCAAGTCCATAAGGTGCTGCGAAATCCTGAACTTCCTTTAAAGTCAAAGTGGTATAAACCGACATAGAAAACCTGCGAAAAAACTTACATATTTTTGCTAGAATACCGTTTCCATCTACCAAGGTGTAGCGCTTGCGTGGGTGAGTTTCATAATCGGCTGTAATAATTGGAAAAATTTATGCTAGCTAAACGTATTATTCCTTGTCTGGACGTCGACAACGGTCGCGTAGTCAAGGGTGTTCAGTTCCTTGATATTCGTGATGCGGGTGACCCGGTAGAAGTGGCACGCCGTTATAATGAACAAGGTGCCGATGAAATTACTTTCCTTGATATTACCGCTACACATCATGGACGCGACACCACTTACCGTACCGTTGAGCGTATGGCTGAATCTGTATTCGTACCGCTTACCGTAGGCGGTGGCGTGCGTAAAGTCGAAGATATTCGTCTACTATTAAATGCAGGTGCGGATAAAGTCAGCATCAACTCGGCAGCCGTCTTCAACCCTGAGTTTGTACAGGAAGCCTCACAGCGTTTTGGCGCGCAATGTATCGTGGTAGCGATTGATGCCAAAAAAACTGGCGAGAATAAATGGGAAATCTTTACCCACGGCGGACGCAAACCGACCGGCATTGATGCCCTGGAATGGGCAGAAAAAATGGCCAGCTACGGCGCAGGCGAACTGTTAATTACCTCTATGGATGCCGATGGCACCAAAGCAGGTTATGACATTCCACTCATGCGTGCTATCAATGACCGCGTCACTGTACCAACGATTGCCTCTGGTGGCGTAGGCAACTTGCAGCATCTGGCTGACGGGATTATCCATGGTGGTGCCGATGCAGTACTTGCCGCCTCTATTTTCCACTTTGGCCAGCATACCATTCCTGAGGCCAAGGCTTATCTAGCTGCTCAAGGTATTGAAATGCGTCTTTAAACGACAGCCTTCAAATGAAAAAGAGCGTGAATATTACGCTCTTTTTTTATGCATTATTCTTAGAAATCATTTAAATTCTGGACAAAAAAAAGGAGTCTTGCGACTCCCTATAAAAACCAAGAAGAACTACAGCACTTGGTATCTTTGACATTTACAATATAACTCAATCTGTATGCAGGTTGATAAGACTTTCAATCATCAACAGACGCAAATATAGGTGAAATCCTGAGCACAATATTGACAATATATGCAGAATTTATTGACAAATCACGACAGGGTTAACCAAAGTGAGAAATGGTTAACATTTTATGTGGCAAATTACTCGAAATTTAAGT
Organism: Acinetobacter sp. NIOH-H-8; assembly: GCF_046635365.1. Lineage (NCBI taxonomy): Bacteria > Pseudomonadati > Pseudomonadota > Gammaproteobacteria > Moraxellales > Moraxellaceae > Acinetobacter > Acinetobacter sp. NIOH-H-8. Next base: position 23,876 of record NZ_JBHDVN010000010.1, on the reverse strand, counting down.
TATTTAATCACGATCTTTAGCCCATTTAGCCGGGAAATAACGCTGGGTTAAGTGGGTTAAGCGCATAGAGATCTGTTCCGGCAAGACAATACCAAGGGGATTTTTTTCCTGTAAATCTGCTGAGGAAATCACCCGGGTTCCCATCAAATAATCAAACCAGGGCTTGGTTACACACCAGTTGGCGTCTTGGTTACTATTCATATGGTGATCATAATGCCAAGGAATTTTTTTTCTGGCCCATTCTGGCTCCAGATGTGCTCGCCGATGCATATAGAAATAATTGCCTGCACTATACAGCGTGGCCAAAAACATACCTTTGGACAAGGGATAAAAAGCCAGCCCGAATACGCTTGCTGCGACGGCCAGTGAACCGATTTCATTGCGGATTCGCCAGTTTTTCAAACCTTCCACATAGGCATAATCAGAAAATCTGGTCTTGCGAACTTCACGATGATGTTCCCAATGTGAACGCATGCTGTCCGGCACTGGGCTATAACGCGTCTGCCCTGCTCGATGCGTACCATGCAGCACATATTTATGCGCAAACCATTCAAAGCCATTGGCTACGACCAGTCCTGCTAGAAAGCCTTTCCACATGATCTTTTCCTCCCTGTTTGTTTACACTATAGGTCAAACAAAGGGCTAGATATTGACCGATAATTTCAATATCATTGACAAAAAACGACAGAACAAAAGAATTAAAAAATGCACGTTCCCCAAGATTATGTCGGTTCGGTATATGGTGGTTTAGGACATTTGCTTTTGGACTATTACCAGCTCAAACAACTGGACATCCCCAAGAAATTATTTGCGATCCAGAACCTGGAGCGTTTTGATTATATTCTCTGGCGCGATCTGCTCAGCCAGCTGGATCAGGAGTTGCAGCGGCCAGCACTCGGCCTGGAAATCGCGCAACTGGTGCAGGCCAAACATCTGGGTATTATTGGCTATCTGGCATTATCCAGTGAAACGCTGGGCGAAGCCTTTATGCGTTATCATGACTATCATCGCCTGATCTATGATGGCAGTCCTTTACAGGTCAGTCTGGATCGAGATTACCTGTCTATTTCCTGGAGCGAGATTCCGTTTAAAGTGAGTACGCAACTCACAGATGAGATTGCTATCGCGCTCATGACAGAATTTATTCGCTCAAGCATTCTTGACCAGCATCAACTGCATCTGCATGAAGTCCATTTTCAACATCCGGTCAATAAAAATATTGCGGTCTATGAACAGTATTTCCGCTGCAAGGTCCGTTTTGGACAGGCCAAAAATCAGGTATTGATTCCTGTGAGTGAAATGTCTACGCCTTTAAAGAAAGGTGATCAGACCTTACAGAAATTACTGATGCAACAGGCAGAAGCGGTGCTGGAAAAACTTCCGAACTCCACCCAGATTGATCAGCGCTTGCAACAGGCGATTCTGGTGGGTCTGCAGAAAAATATGTTCCAGATTGAACATATCGCCAAACAGATGAATTTTTCTGTACGTCAGCTACAACGTTACCTGCAAAAACAGGGTCAGACCTATCAGCAGCGTATGCAGGAAATCCGCTGCATGATGGCCATGCAATATCTGAAAGACCCTCATCTGAGTCTGCAGGAAATCAGCATGCTGCTTGGCTATTCTGAGCAGAGCGCATTTCAGCGTGCCTTCAAGCAGTGGACGGCTCAGACCCCACAACAATGGCGCTCAGAATACCTGGAAACCCAGGTGCAGGAAAAATTTCTGGACTATCCTGCTACTGCAGAGATTAATGTCCCACATCAGATTTAAAAATTTGAATAAAATAAAAAAGCTCCTCATTAAAGAAGCTTTTTTCTAGCCGGAATAGTGATTTTAAGAAATTTCTATAAAAATGGATTTTCAATTTCATCTGCATCATTGCGTTCAATTTTTTCTGGCAGATCCGGTGTTTCTTCGAGCTGCTGCACAATATCATTTAACAGTGCCTGCAAGACTTTGGCTGCCTTGAGACCAGCCTGGTCTTTGGTAATTTGCAGATTGCCATACAGACTGACACAGTCCAGATCATTCTCAACTGTCAGATCATGAATCGCATGCGATTCGGTTCCATTTTCAAATGCTTTAAACATTAATTTATACTCTGTTTTATTATTTTTACTCACCTGTCTTCAGCATGCTACCTGAAGCCTGCTTTTTACAGCAAGCTCCTTTTCACTATTTCAGCAGCTGCAGGATGTATTGCAGTAAGGCCTCAATCAGCTGTTTAACAATCGTGTCCTGGGTATCATGATCGATCCCGTTCTTATTAACTGATGAGCTGGTATTGCTTGTACTGGCCGAACTTGAAGCCGACGGTTTGAACTCACGCTGCAGTTTTTCCAGATCTTCTTTAGGCACATCTTCAGCACACTGGCTTTCTGCATCCCAATTCGAATAGGCAATTTTCTGGTTGGCCTTCACAGCATTTGCAGTCAGTGGCAGATGATAGGTATTGCGTTTCTGTTCTTCAGTTAACTGAGGAAACAGGTTAATGCCAAGCTGCTCTTCCAGATAGCAGACACTGACAATGCGAACCTTGAGCGAATTATCATTAGGTGCATAGTAGGCACCAATGGCACCAGTTTTCGGCATGTAGATCGCTTTATACACGGCAGTTGGTACAATTACACCCTTGCCAATAGTTTTCAGCTTTTTGGCAGCAAAGACTGGCCCGGTCACTACATACACGTCCTGCTTCTGCTTGGTCACAATTGCTCGGGTCGCTTCTTCCAGCTCGCGCCAGACCTGCTGATTGTTCTTTGGTGCCTGCGGGACCATATTGGCCAGCGAGAAACTGTCAGACTGTGCAGCTTTATTTGGCATATCCGCATTTGGCGCCATATGGCCTCGGTCATAGCCTGAACCCCGGTAGTCAGCCAAAGTCGCACGATGAGCAGCATTTAGTCGTGTTTCTTCATGGAAGTTGTCTTCACGTGGAATTTTCTGGCTCAGACGCTTCGGTGTTAAGGCCTCCGCCACCCATAGTGGCGTTTTGGATACCCCAGAATAACCCACATTAAAGCCATTAAAACACAGTGAATAACTGTCTTTTTTCAGGCTGTCTTTCATTAAGTAAGGCGGGATGTCCCGGTAAAACTGTTCCAGACAGCTCGAATTCGATGTAGACGGCAGAGAAATCCACTGACTGATTTTTTCCTGGCCAAACGCAATCGCAAAACTCCCGGAAGCGACCATTGCCAGGATCACTTTCACGCTATTTTCATTAAAAAATTGAAAAATTGAATTCTTCGACTTACGCTGCTTCTTTACCATGCTACACGTGCTTTTAAGATCAAAATCGGGGGTTTTGCGAGCTTAACAAGCCATGTATATGAAGTATATCTTACCCTCTTTATTTGCCTAATAATTACACAATCTACCCCTATATTCTTAAATCTTGTAACAAAGTGTCGTTTTTTTAGTGAGCTTTCAGCGCGGTTTTTTAACCTTTAAGTAGCTTTGATTGTGACCTCGTCTTGAGTGTGCAAAGCTATTTGACTACTCAAATTACGTACAATTATTAGCAATGGAGTTAATTTATGAATTCCAAACTATCTAAGTTATTAGGTCTCGGAATATTTACAAGTGTGATCAGTGCCGGCGCATTCGCTGAGCCTCCTGTACAAGCGGGTGAAACACTTGAAAGCTTGTCTAAAGCTAAAATTAGTACCACTGTAAATGGTCAGCAAGCCTCACTGGAAAGCCTGGTGAATTCTGGACAGATCCGTCTGGTAAACCAGCCAATGTCTGCACCCGCTCAGCCAGGCCAACAGCCACAACAATCAATGCCAAATCAGCCAATGCCAACACCAGGCATGCCTGATGCACCTGTTGCACAACCAGAAATGCCGGATACCAATCCAGCTCCAGCCAATCTTGAGTCTGAACCAGCAGCGCCTGCTACAGAACAGGAAATGACTATGGGTGAAGCTGTAGAGCAACCAGTTCTTGAAGAACAGCAAGCTGCTGCACCTGAAGCAGCTGCGATGACTGAGCAAACTGAAATTGCGGTAGAAGCTGAAGCCGATCCTGCAGTAGATGCACCTTTAAACGCCGCCCCTGAAATGCCGGCTGAGACAGAAGCAACAGAACAATAATTTGTTATAAAGCTTTCTAAATTTCTCTCCCCTAAAAAACCAGAGCCTCGCTCTGGTTTTTTTATTTTTACATCTCGATCTGGCTACCCAGTTCAACCACCCGGTTGGTCGGAATCTGGTAGAAGTCGCTGACCGGACTGGTATTCCGCTGCATGGAAACAAACAGTTTTTCCCGCCAGGGTGCCATTCCCTCTCCCACCGTATGCATAATCCGTTCCCGGGAGATAAAGAAACTGATCTGCATCAGGTCATATTCAAAGCCCCATTCTGCATACGCATGCTGCAATGCTTCCGGAATATTGGGCTGATCCTTAAACCCGTAATACATCGTGACTCGATAAAAATGTTCACTGAGTTTTTCCAGTTTGATGCGTTCTTCATCACCGACAAAAGGAATATCCCGGGTAATGACTGTTACCAGAATATTGCGCTCATGTAGCACCTTGTTGTGCTTGATATTATGCAACATCGCATGCGGTACAATGGTCGGGGTTCCGGTCAGAAAAATCGCTTCACCCGGTACAAACTTGGTGCCTCCCCCAATTGAGATACTCTTAATAAACAAGTCAATCGGTAGTGCATCTTTTTCCAGACGGTTCAGAACCAGTGCACGACCATCTTTCCAGGTCATCAGAATCGTAAATAATGCCGCCCCGAGCAGGATCGGCACCCAGCCACCTGATGCAATTTTTAAAGAGGTTGAGGCTACAAAAACCAGATCCAGCATCAGGAATGGTGTGGCAAATAACACCACTTTCCAGATTGGCCAGCGCCAGAAACCGTAAGCCAGAATGCTAATTAAAATGGTGCCACACAGCATAGTCATGGTGACTGCGACCCCATAAGCACTCGCCAAGCGGGCGCTATTTTCAAAGAGTAAAATCAGAATCACTACAGAAATAAACAGCATCCAGTTAATGAATGGCAGATAAATCTGGCCACGCTCTTCGGCTGATGTGTGCTTTACACTCAGGCGTGGCAAATAACGCAGTTGAATGGCCTGATTCACCATGGAGAACACCCCGGTAATGACGGCCTGTGAGGCGATCACAGCAGCTGCTGTGGCCAAACCAATCATTGGATATAGGCTCCATTCCGGAAGCAGCATATAAAAAGGATTTTCCAGTGCTTCAGGACGGCGCAGCAACAACGCGCCCTGCCCAGCATAATTCAGTAACAAACAGGGCAACACAATAATGAACCAAGCCAGACGAATCGGCAGACGGCCAAAATGCCCCATATCGGCATAAATGGCTTCACCACCAGTCATGGTCAGAATCACGGCGCCCATGGTCAAGAAGGCTACAAAAGGCTGATCGACCACAAAATGATAGGCCCAGTATGGATTCACCATAGCCAGTACTGTCGGGGTCTGAATAATACTCCACAAACCGAAACCACCAATTGACAGGAACCAGAGTAAGGTCAACGGACCAAAAAATTTGCCCATGGTTCCAGTACCATGACGTTGTACCAGAAAGAGTCCCGCAATAATCCCGATCGATAGAGGTTCTAACCATTGATTAAACACAGGTGTGGCTATACTCAGCCCTTCAACCGCAGATAACACAGAAATTGCCGGGGTAATGATCCCGTCACCAAAAAACAGCGATGCCCCAATAAAGCCGAGCGCAATCAGGTAAATTTTCTTGTCATCAGAAATGCGTGTGGTTCGCAAATTGAGAGCTAGTAAGGACATGATTCCGCCCTCACCGTTGTTATCGGCACGCATGATAATGGTGACGTATTTAAAGCTCACCGTCAGCATGATGCACCAGAAGATCAAGGACAAAATGCCCAACACCGAAGCTTCACTAATGGCAAGGTGCGACGTCAGAAAACATTGGCGTAGTGCATACAATGGACTGGTTCCAATATCTCCAAAAACAACCCCAAGCGCAGCCAGCGTAATTACCGGGAGAGCTGCTTTCTGTGCAGTGCTTTGCATATATCGTCTTCGTTTTTAACAAGCATTTTTGCGAATCATAACACTGCGCTCAAAGTTTTTCCGCAAATCAATTGTTTCAAGCTTGGCAGACTGGCTTTTTTTCTATATCATCCACGGCCATGGTGAGGTGTCCGAGTGGCTGAAGGAGCACGCCTGGAAAGTGTGTATACGTTTATAGCGTATCGAGGGTTCGAATCCCTCTCTCACCGCCAAATTCAAAAGAACTGCAATCCAATGCAGTGCACAAAGGTTTAAATCTAAAGGGTTTAAGCCTTTTTTGTTGTCTGTAGCAAAGAAGTGCATTCCCCTGCAATCGTTGGTATATTGTTGGTATAAGGGTTGGTATGGAGACAATACCAATGCATTTATACCAACAAAGGGGTATGCCAATATGCTTACCGATACCAAAATTAGACGCCTCAAACCAACTCCTGACAAGAAGAATCCAGACAAATACAGTGATGGTAATGGTTTACAGCTCCATGTATTCCCTACTGGTCGTATGACTTGGATCTTCGCATATCGCTTTAATGGGAAACAAAAGAACCTGACCTTAGGTTCTTACGAATTTATGAGTTTGGCACAAGCCAGAGCCAAGCATTTGGAAGCTAGGTCATTACTTGCTGAAGGGGTTGACCCAGGTGAGCAGAAAAAGAGGCAGAAGTCTAAAGCAAATGAGAACACCTCATTTAAAAGCTTAGCGCTTGAATGGTTAGAAGGTAAAAAAGGCTTTGTTAAAGAACCTACTTATTTAAGAGATCTGTCTGTCTTTGAAAAAGACCTTTTTCCCTATATCGGTAAGATGCCAATTGAACAGATAAAAGGAAGAGATGTCCTGGACTGTGCTCAACGAATTGAGGCTCGTGGTGCTCAGGAAATGGCTAAACGATCCATTCCGTTAGCAGGCCGAGTATTCAGGTATGCCATCAGAAAGGGCTTAATTGAAAACGACCCTACCCCGCACCTGCACGAAGCATTAAAGCCTAGAAAAGTGAAAAACATGGCTCGACTGGATATATCAGAGTTTCCAGACTTTCTACATCGTATGGATCGGTACCACGGTAATCTCCTGGTGAAGACGGCGCTACAACTGATGACCCTAACCTTTGTTCGGACGGCTGAACTCAGGATGATGGAATGGGATGAGATTAATTTTGAAGCTAAAGAATGGCGTATCCCACCTCATAAAATGAAAATGGCTTTACTGCACATTGTTCCACTATCCAATCAAGCTATTGAACTACTGGAAAGCCTGAAGCCATTGACCGGACATAAGCAGTACGTTTTTTACAACCATAGTACAGGCAAGCCGTTAAGCAGTAATGCCTTTCTGAGTGCTATTAGAACCATGGGCTATATGGGCAAAATGACTGGCCACGGCTTTAGAGGGTTAGCATCAACCACCTTGCACGAACAGGGATATCTACATGATGCCATTGAAGTACAGCTGGCACACAAGACTGGTAACGCCGTCTCTCAAGCCTATAACCATGCTCAACACTTACAGTACAGAATCAAGATGATGCAGGAATGGGCAAATTTTATAGATAGCCTTAGAAATAATGTTGTTCCATTTCCTAAAGGGAAACGTGCCTAAATCTAAGCAATGAGTTAAGCGATTTAATACTGGTAATAACTTAGTTATTTGCTATATTCAGTTTGCTAAGTCTAGCCCGACGGGGTGAAAGTCGGATACCCAATCCGATTGGCTTAGCTACATTTTGGGGATGCTGTGGGAGGCATATGAAATCATTTTATTCGCTCGAAGAAGTCATTGCGGCTTCAAAAAATACCCTTTCTGTTAATGATATAAAACACTACTGTCGAATAGGACAATTACATCCTTGTATTTACTTTGAAGGCAACTTGGTATGTATTGGTGAAGAAAGACATCAAGATGATATCTATTCAAATGCTCCAGTAGTTCATATAGAAGAAGTAAAATGGTCAATGATTTTTAAAGGCTATATTCATTTCTCAAAATTAATAGATCATCTCGATCCCAAATATTCTTCAGATTCAGGTATTTTTTTCAATGTAGATAAAATCATTGAGTTCATAACTCAACCAACTACATATGCTCCTTTAATTCCTCCTTCAAATGGACAATATCTAAAAGCTTTTCCAAGAATGATTGATGACGATATCAAAAAAATTAGATGGCTAGTTGAAGCAACAGACTTTAAAGGAAATGAGTTCCACTCGAGCGAAATCATATTTCCAAGTTCTGAGATAAATGATTTATTTTCAGTAAAAAATAATACAGTCGCAGTAAATTTAGATAATCCCATTTTATCTCACACGAATGAAATCCCTATCTCTGCCCAAGAGAATGATCCTGAGATCTTCTTCAAGGAATCGAACCCAACCAGTCTCTCAGATCAATTAGAGATAATGAATCAACAGCTACAAAAACTGGAAAAAGAAAAGCTGGAATACTTGAAAAAAATTGAACGACTTGAGCTTGAAGTAGAAATTAAGAATGACGACATCATAAAAGCTAGTGTCAATAATGGCCTACTATCTGCAATAGTCAAAAAACTTGAGGATAGGCAGAGCATCACTGTTGATGAGCTTATCCATCTTCAGAAAAATGGGGGGTGTGAATTTATAAACATCAACCAAAAGGTTTATACAACACCAGCTCTGGAAGCTGTATATGGCGTCATTAAAGAATACTGGTCTAACTATGATCCTGAAAGCAATCAACCACCACCAAAACAGAGTACTGTGACTAATTGGATAAAAGAACATTTTCCTGCAGTTCAAGCGGAGGACATCTGTAAATACATTGATAAAATTTGCCGTCACCCCAAAGCCAAAAGAGGTGGAAATATCAAAGTAATAAACAACAAAATACCACCAAAGGCATCACCCCAATAAAACAATAAAAATCATATTCTTATTTTGGGGTAATAGCAGTTTTTCCGCGTTACTACTACCCCTTTCCTTCTTCACCACCCCATTATCAATTTGCTCTTATGCACTCATCAAGCTACCGCAAACTATTGCAATGAATTGCAAGGAGATAGCGGTAGCAGCTATCTCAACTGAATAGGATGAGTGTTATGACATCTCTTAACCAAGAGCGTTTTTTGCGAATTAAAGATCTAGCAAACTTTCCAGAAAAACAAGCATCTACTCATATATACAAAAGCGGTATTAATAAGGGTAAATCTAAACTTGTTAATGCACGCCCTGCTTCAAAAGGCTTACTTGGGGTTTCAGATAAAACTATCTGGAATTGGGTAAAACGTGGTGAATTCCCTGCTCCAGTAAAATTAAGCCCAACAGTTACAGTATGGCGTCTTTCTGAAGTTCAAGCATGGATGGCTTCTAAAGGACTGGAGGCTTAATTATGAATACTTCCATCACTTCTTTTTTGCCAGCACAACAAATGCTTAGTTCAGATATTTCAGCTATTACTAACATCCGCTTAGATTCTGTCAAAAGAACAATCGAACGTTTAGCTGAACGGCGTGTCATTACTTTACCACCAACGGTGGAAAAGCCTACAGCCGGGCGTACAAGCACTGAATATGTGTTTACTGGAGAGCAAGGAAAGCTTGATTCAATCACTGTAGTTGCGCAACTTTCTCCTGAATTTACCGCAGCCATTGTAAAGCGTTGGTACGAGCTTGAGCAGCAGACTCCAGCATTTGATATCAGCAATCCTCAGCATCTCCTACAAGCGATTGAAGTCCAGGCAAAACAGAATCTACAGCTAACGTCAGAGAACCAGGTGCTAACCAAGGCAATCGAAACTATTACCCATACTGAGCATGGAGTAAAGTTCCAGCAAGCATGTAAAATTTTGAATGTAAAGCAGCAAGAACTAGCCGAATGGCTTCGGAAACATAATTGGGATAGGTATCTAAACAATGCCAGGGCTTCAACTTATTACAGTGAAAACCGCGGCTACTGTGAAACTAAATACTCACTTAAAGAAGGCGTAAAACCCTCCGGCCAATCATATAGCTATACACAGACTGAGTTCTTCATATTGCCAAAAGGTATGCAGATCTTAGCTAAAAGGTTTGGGGAGCGGCCATGAGTTTTCAAAATATTTTCTGTTTAAGGCTTCTCAAATTAAAAATGATCGGCTATATTGATCGTGTTCGGTGCAAAATCACTGAATTAGCTTTGACAGGCTATAACTACGAAGGCGCATATAGTCCGCTCTGGGCTTTTTTTATGCGTAAAATCTCTATGCTTCTGCATCTTTATGTGGAGCTTGGGAGGGACACTTTCGAGTGTGCTGGTTCCCTTTGTAGCCAGTCTGTCAACCTTCTCAAGCTTCACACCAATCATTTGACAGTGACGTGTGTGGCTCTTAATTACAAAGGAGCGCATTCATCATGAACGCTAAAGTACAAATTCAATTTCCAGAACAATTAATTCCTTTTTACAGTGTCGCTGATATTATCAGTGCTTACTCAGTTGCATCTGAAGCTGCCACACAGCTTCGAACTTTGGCTAATCAGATCAGCAAGGCAACGGCCTTCGTTAAAACATTTGTACAAGAAAATGATAGAGCCAACATCTCTGCTTTTGCTGAACTAGAAAATCTAATCATAATTTCTCAGCAGCTTGCTACTAGCCAAGCAGATACCTACGGCCTTGAGCTTAAGAAACATCAACAAGAACCCGATGATCACTACAACGTGGGTGATCTATACGATGCGTATTCATTAGCTTATGAAAATACATCATGGCTTGAGACCATGTTTTATCAAGCTAAAGACGAAGTCGAAGTAGTCAAAGAGGCTATTAAGCAAAATACTCATGGCGCCGTCTTTGCGACCCTTGAACGTTTAATCCATATCGCCGCCTACCTAGCCGAAAGCCAAGCTAATACATTCGATATTGAACGCGAAAAGTATGAGATGCAGTGGGAGGCTACTACAAATGAATAAGTCTTCTATTGCTTCAGAGAAAACTCAAGAACAGCCAGAGCCTGTTGTCGAGCAGCCAGCACCACCCCCATCAGCTGCATATGTTGAATCAGTACGTATTACTCCGACGCGGCTCTGGAATGCAGTGCTGGAAAAGTCTCATCAAGGGGGATCAAAAGGAGGTCGGAGTGAGTAATATGCTGATTAATGAGCCTCCTCTCATGTTCTCTCCTACTCTTGCTACTGAGCTTGGAAGCATTGAAGCTGCTGTTTTCATGCAACAGCTTCATTTCTGGCTGAGCGTATCAAAGCATCAGTACGATGGTCGGGCGTGGATATATAACAATACTGATCAATGTGTTGAAATGATGCGAAATACAGTATCAAAACGCACTATTGAACGTATCATTTCGAACTTAAAAAAATTGAACCTCATCGATGTTCAGAAATTGCATTCGAATAAGTGGAATAAAACTAGTTTCTTTACTATTAATTATTCGGAATTGGTAAAAATTGATCAGAAATATAGCTCAAACCCAATAGCTGTGCATACCGCCAAAATGGCGGAATCGATACCGTCAGAATGGCGGAATCAAGACCGTCAAAGTGGCGGAATCGAACGCGCCAAAATGGCGGAATCTTTACAGAAGAATACAACAGAAGATAACAAACAGAATATTACCGATGTTCAGTTTGAAGAATTTTGGAAAGTTGTACCGAATAAGGATGGCAAAAAGCCTGCACAATCAGCTTTCAAAAAGGCTATTAAAAAGGTGTCTCTTGAAGATCTAATTATTGCCTACAAGGCCAATGTACAAGTGTGTGAGTCTCAGAATCGTTTTAAGAAAAACCCTGCAACCTGGTTAAACCAAGAATGCTGGAATGATGAATCTATTCAGAACGTGATTAAGCAATTAAAGAATCCACAACAAGCCCCAAACCCTCAAAACTTTCAAGCTGACATGGGGGATTGGTAATGATCGAGATTCATAACAACTCCATCGAGCAATGCGTACTTGCTGCACTGATGACCGTTCAGAACTCACTTGAAACCGTGATGAACGATCTGGACGAAAATTGCTTCTTTGCCAACCGTCATCAAGAGATCTACAAGGCCATTACCGACCTTGCCAATGAGAACAAGCCATACGATGTGGTTTTCGTTGAACAGAAACTGAATGAGAAAAATTCACTGGTTGGCATAACGCCTGCTGAATACCTGATGACACTGATGGCAGATGCACCATCGAGTTTCTACAACCTGGAATCTTATGTTGCTGAACTCAACAAGCTGAAAGCGCATCGTGAAGTTGAAAAGATGGGCCGAAGTATTCAGGAAGTGGCTAGAGATTTAACCGTACCTGATGTGCATAACGCTGCTGAAAATATTCTGAACAAGGCGACCACCAACGAGAAATTGGAGAAGTCTAGTTTTACGTTTGAGGAAGCATTAAAACGCGCTGGTGATCAGTTAATCCAGAAAGCAGAAGCAAAAGCTAACAAGCAGTACACAGGCGTTAAGTTTAACCTGCCTCATCTGGACAACGTAGTGGGCACCATTCAAAGCGGACACTTTTGTGTGATCGGTGGTAGACCCGGATCAGGAAAGTCCACTTTGGCGCAAATGGTGGCGATTCAGACCGCTATGCAGTTCAAGGAAGCGGTACTGGTTGTATCTGCCGAGATGGATGTGGAGACATTCACCAATCGCTGTATCTCAGCACTTACTCAGATTCCATACGACAACATCCACAATGCCGAGCTATTCGACGGAATGATGAAGGATTTTGCATATGCTCAGGATCGTTTTAGCAAGCTACCGATTCACATCGAAGATAAGCAGAAGCCCACCATTGCAGAGATTCACTCTTATGCACGTAAGGCCAAGCGCAACTACAAGAAATTGGGCTGCATCATCATTGATTACCTGCAACTGGTACGTGATCCGACCAAGAAAGACCGCTATCAAGAAGTCAGTTCAATCAGTCGTGATCTAAAGGCCATGGCAAAGGAATTTGATTGTCCTGTAATCGCACTGGCACAGCTCAACCGTGAATCTGAAAAGGGTAAACGCCCAAAGGCATCTGATCTGAAAGAGTCTGGCCAGATTGAGCAAGACGCAGATCAGATTTTATTGGTCCACCCAATCATGAATAGTGATGATGAAATGCCAAGTGGTATTACAGAAATCATTATCGCAAAGAACCGTCACGGCAAAAAAGGCCTAGTTCGAGTGATGGATCGTCTGGACATTTGTCGATTTGCGTCAGTGCGCTTAGAAGAGTGAGAACAATACATGTGCCATAAATTAATTTACTTAAATAACGATGCGCTTAATCAAATTCAGGGGAATACAATATGATGTTTATTAATGGTCAAGGTATCGACTCTACTGTATTTAAAAAGTCACCAGCAGAGAGATTTATCAACCTCAGGACTCAAAAGAAAGTTAAGGAATTTATTGTCAAGCTTCGTGGTTATAAGCGCCCAGACTTCAATCGTATAATTTTGGATCTTAGTCGTCTCGGTTGGACACATGAGAAAATAGCCTTTGTATTACCTGTTTCTGGTGCTTCTACGGTGTCTGAATGGGCGCGTGGGGGTACTCCGAATTATGAGAACGGTGAAGCCTTAATTGAGCTCTGGCGAGCTGAAACAGGTATTAGCCGTGAACCTCGTGAAGGTGAATGGGGAACGTATCAATATAAGATTGGACAGCTGGATCTTCTCTGATACCGCTTTAATTAAAGCATTTCATCAAATTTAATAATGACTTTTCATATGTAGCGAGTCATTAAATTATATGAACAGCCCATTTCTCATACATGAAAACACACTGTTTTCATGTATGTAACGCATAGTTTTTATGCTGTGTAACGCACAGCTTTTATGCTGTGTAACGCACGGTTTTTTGGCATGTAACGATGGTGAATTTCAACATTTTTTGTTTGAAACGCACATTTTGGGGCTGTGTAACGGTAGACATGAGTAAAATTTAATCTATGTATTCAAGAATTATTAATCAGTCTGTTATTTAGCTACTATTCTCATAGGCTGAAAATCATCAATATGAACTTTTTTAGCCTTCAGTAGATCTTCTCTTTCACCATCTACGACCAGGACGGCGCGCTTAACCTGAACTGTCCAAGTGCGATCAGCTCCGCACATTGTTTCCGATTCAAGAAAAACATTTCCAAATGCTTTACCTTGAAGGTTTTGTATATCGCCGTAGGTTATTACATTTTCAGAGGTCCCCTGCACTCTGCCGGATCTGTCCTTTGCTACCAGGTCTAAATACAGTTTGTCATAGGTCCCAAGAAAATCATGGATCGTCACATCCACCACGGCGGAACAGATCCCTGAGTTCACATAGCTGGTCTTAGAATGCTGAAGTGTAATTGGGGTGGCCAAAGAGACTGAGCTCATGAGAGCCATTAAAGAGAATGCTATTATATTCTTCATGATGCGAAATTCCTTTTTCTACTAAAATTATGAATGTGGTGTTATCAAAGGCTGTATTTCAAGTGAATCAAGCAAGCCACTGTCTCTTTCCCAGGTATCGACCGCTTTGATTCCGTAACGGCTACTGGAACGTCCATGAGCCTTAATCACTGGCTCAGGAAAGTTCTTTTTATTACGCCAACTGATCAGAGTACCTTTAGTAATTCCATAGCGCTTCAGTAGCTCAGGTGTTGAGATATATAAGGTCATCAGGATATCCCCACTCTAAATCTTGTATTGCTGTCATCCCTTAAGCGATACCTACAGATACGATTATTCATTATGAGAGTCCACTCTGTATAAGGCTCATAAGTGAATCTAAATTATCCCAACCAGCATCTACAATTTTCATTGTCAGGTGCTTTAGCCCTTCTGCTGGCAGCTCTTTAATAGCATCTATCATAGTAGTTTTGCGTTCACAACTAAGGTCAGAACTCATGATTTTTGCAGCAAGAATGGCTCTAAGTTGCTCGGTTTCAAACTTGATTGTAACTGTACCAAGAATTGCGGAGAGTCCGCCGTCATCAGCTAAAAAGTCCATTCCTCTATGGTTTAATCTAGTATTTCCTAAACTCCAACTTTGCCCTCCACCGATCCCAAGGGTTAAATGAATACTCTTTGCCTCCAATAATCCATGAGACTGTAAATAATAAAGATTAGTAAAAAGCTTTGTTTGAAAGTCACTATCCCTATATTGCTCATCTTGTGAGAAATTATAAGCAGCTGGATATACCTCAGCCATTTTTGTCATAAGTTCAAGCTGAAATGCTCTATCTAAAATCATTTTATTTTTCATCCTATGACTGCAGGTAATTCTCAGAAATTATCCAACTCTTCTTCTTACCATCATAAATAGGCTGTAACTTAGCAATAGTCACATAATGCCAAAATCCATGACGTTCATTATGGATCGGAAGTACGACCACGAAATCCCCTTTCTTAAATTGGGCCAGCACATTTCCGCATGGTGCACTTACTTCCTGATACCCATCTTTAGTCACAAGGTTTACTTGTACATCAATGGCCGATCGTCCCAAGCTTGCCATAGCTGGATCTTGTAAGGTTATCTGCAGGGATGCTTCATCTAATACGAAACCATGGATAGGCTGATTACTCTTAACCTCTGAAGTATATTTTTTACGGAGGAAGGCTGTTAACTCCTCTCTACTATCAAAAACTCTGACCTGATTCATTTTATTTTGGTATAGCATGAATCCTAAACTACTAATGGCTATTGCTATAATCAGAGCCAGAATATAAAGCATCTCAATTCTCTTTATTTTGATATTTCAAATGAACAATACATATCCTATCTATAGAAAAATAGAAAGGAGCCGAAGCTCCTTTTTTTATTGCCCGATGGCTTTACCAAAATCCGGGGCTTCTATCTCATCCCATTCTCCCCACCACTGTGTCCGGTCCTGCTCACGCTCGGCCTTTCTAATAAGCTTTTCACGATAACCTGGTGCAATGGCATCTTGAAGGCCATCAAAGATTAGTTTGTTAGTAGCAGCCTTTGTATACCAAAGATTTTGAGCAGGGATTTTGCTTTTAAGCAATCGGTAAGCTTCGTTGCCAGCATTAGTATCCTTGCCCTCATACCATTGATTCAGGTTACCGAAGGTTAGAGATAGGATAGCTTTTGCATCACTACCTACTGGACCAACTAAAAAGTCAGTAGTATCACGCCCACTTGGGTCCATACCTGCCACCATAATGTCACCTATGATTGGCATACCGCCACCAGCAACAAAGGCGCGAGTGAAAAACTTTGCTTCTGTCTCCAGGTTGTCATCATCATCAAACATGGCAGCCGGATCATTACCTAAGGCAAGCTCTTTAAGTTGAACAACTAATCCACCAAGTAATGTAGTCATGCCAAGTAATGAGCCAGCATACCAAGCCCTACTAGCCCAACCGTTTTTAGATAGGGTACGGCTGCCATGTCGCATAAGGAAGGCTAGAGGGAACGATTTAAACTGAGTTACACAGCGCCAAAACTCCCCCATTTCTGTACCAGCTCTGCCTACTTGGAACTTGGTACGCTCTCGAATGCCTGCCTCAATAATTGCCATACCTTGCTCATCAAGAATATGAGTATGCAGTCTGGTTGATACTTCATCCTTAATTCGTTTTGGATCGCCAAACTCAGCGAGCTTCTCATCTGGAATACGTTGGATAGCTTGGGCATGCATTAATGGGTTGCCCTTTGGATCTATTATTGGCTCGGCTAATTGCATCACCTTCCAATCCATTTCTGAGAGGCCACCCCCTTGGATTAACTCACGGTCTACGGCGCTAAGATCGTTCCAGTTTTTAGAGCGTGTTAAATCTGCAAATTTGTTCATCATCATAGTGGAATAGCCCATCTTAGATGCAGCAGTAAGAGCGTTTAAGCCAGATACACGTAGCACCTGAGTAGCTAGAGAACTTGAAGCCTTAGCAATCTGTTCAGCACGGCCATGCACAGACGTTAGGCCATCGTCCGACCAGCGATTAAGAGAACCTAGCATCTCCTCAGTGGCAAGCCCTAGACTATGAGCGAAACGCCTGTCTTCTGCATTTGCTGGATTCAACATCCGAAGCATCTCACCAAATACTTTCCGGTATGCAATTCCATTTACGTGGGCTGTTTTCAGCATCATAGCCTGATCAGTGGCAGAGGATAGGACAGTACCGCCCAGCATGGATGCCACATTCATGGAGCGATATGTTAGTCCAGCATTGGCAAGCACCTTACTCTCTGGGGGATTCTGCCCGGTGAACTCATCAAACATAGTCTCAGCACGTACAAGGGACTTGTTTACTTTGTCCGGCTTAATACCATTCTGTACAGTGTCGATATGCCTAGCACTCTGCATAAGGATCTGCATGGCTGGGCGTGGGTTACTTCCGAAGGTTTCCACTAAGGCAATATCTTTCGACATGCTTGTAATGTGACTTTCTAGGATGTCTACAAGCTGCATACCACCATATTGGGATTGATAGTCCATCCATGCATCTGCATTCTTGAAGTTAAGTACACGCCCTTCCTGATGCTTGCTAGTGACTTTTGCACCGCCACCGACATAACCTTTCCCTACTTCAATTTTATTAGCGCCGTCAGTCACAATAGACGTGTAGATATTCCCTAATACATCTCTCAATTCATCATCAGACATTAGATTACCTTGAGCGTCTACGAAGTCCTCACGTTTGATTAAGCCAATGATGTCATTGGTCCACTGTTCTTGACCTGCCTCAGCTACCTTTTGTGGGCTGTGATGTTGTGGTAATGCATAATCACGGCGTTTTTTAATGTCGCCACCTGCACGATTGAAACGCTCCAAGATGTCATCAAAGGTCTTGCTAATGCCTTGAGCTGCTTTAAGCGCCGTAGCATCTCCAGTGCTTTCCATATGCAATTCTTTAATAATATTCTGTACTAGGGACTTGTCAGTGAATATCCCTAGGCCACCTTTGATATTTAGATAGGTGTCTACCAATTGCCCTCGGTAAAGGTCTGCTATCACTCTGGTCTTAGAGTCTGCAGACTGAATGCCTGACATGTCGCCATACGCTGCAACCATCCGGTCTATACGCTCTGATGCAGTTATCTTTAGTGCCGGATCTTGAAGGATGGCCAGGTTTTTATTTTGGATAAGAATGTCTTGTACGGCTATCCGCTTCTTGCGTTCAAAATCAGCCCGAATATCTTCTGCTACTTGCTTACTGGCAGCAGACAGCTTTTCCAGATCGGTTAAGCCTCTCCAGTGGTCAATGTCTTTACGCGCTAGATTCACCATAGCCTGATTGATTCGGGCTTCAATATTCTGAACCTCTTGAGCATTTAGTGATGCTTTTCCTAAAGCCTTAGCTACGGCCTGCTTGCATTGTTCTTTCATTTCTAATTCCTAAGTAATCCAGCACTGAAACCAGTGCTCCGTCATACCCCTAAATTAGTCCGGCTGTAGTCATTAAAAAATGGGTGTGTTTATAAAAAAAGAGCCATTAAAGGCTCTGCTGAAATCGCTATTTATTTGAGATATATCCCTCCTATTTCCATCCCAATGCTGTGGCACCTGCAGAAACTAATGAACTTGCAGACCGCATGCTGTAGCTATTCCGCTTCATTTTCCCCTGCAAGAGAAGTTGATTCGCTTGATTGTTTGCATCTGACATAGTCATAGAGGCGTTATAAGCTGCATCACCGATATGCTCATCCTGAATCTTTGCTGCTGCACCCACATCCACATTTACGCCGTTTTCCGCAGCCACCGCACGTGCAGTGGAAGCATTACTTTTGCCCTGGCGTTTTATTTTTTCAGCTTCTGCCAGCGCAACGGATCGAACAGTCTTAGCATTCCCCTTAGAGACTGCACTAGCCATCTGAGCATTTGCCATGTCTTCAATTCCGCTAAATACATCTCCAACAATGTTCCCTTTACCGCACATGCTTACTCTCCATCATATTGAACAATTCCACTTAATCCCATCACATTAATGGTTTAAGTATCCTCAAAAAATGGGTGTGTACAGCAATGAAAAAAGGAGGCTATGAAAGCCCCCTTTTATACTAGAATATTCTTAAAAAGAATGTGAAATGCTTCTAATACCGGACTTTCGGCCTACAGCGAGTGATTGTAATACTGGCTTTATAAACTGAATTTTTTTAACAATTTGTCTGACTTCATAATCAAACGTATTCCGATTAAGTAAACGCTTAAACTCATGATTAGGATCCAGATGGTATGCCGTAATGATTAATGGATTAGGTGCGTAACTCAAACTTTTAAGAATCGCGAACAAATGCCTAAAGTAAAATGCCTTATTATTTTTATTCGCCAAATAAGTGAGCCGGTGGATCAGCTCTTCCAGGTGGGATGCTATCTTTAATAATTGAGCCTGGTATTCGCTATTAAATAATTGACTCGACTCCTTCCCATTAGTTTGTCTCTGAAACTCATCAATTAAATATTCAATACCATTGCATAGCTGAATGGATCTCTCCATTTCATCACAATCTAATGGCTTAAAAGATGTTGTCTTAATATTCCCCATATTCCTACACACTCCGGTAATTAATTCTTGGAATATCCTGATCTGTCTTATCAGTAAGAGTTTTCCATAGTTCTATTAATGCTTCACCGTTCTCATAATTTGGCTGTCCACCTTTAGTCCATTCAATCACACTGGAAGCACCAGAGACGGGTAGTAAGAAAGCAATTTTTTCGCTACTCATCTCATGGTATTCATAAAGCTCTCGCACTATCGCAGAGTAATCAGGTGCCTGATATTGAGTCTGCGCTTTGAGAAAAATTAGCCTTTTGGATACTTCGAAATTATTAAGCTCAATATAAATCCCCATAGCCCCTCCAATAATTTTCAAGTTATTAAGAGGTGATCTAAGTCATCAAAAAATGGGTATATTTAGACAAAACGCGCGCGCGCGCGAGGGAGACCGCTCAACACTATATTTTTAGTCTTTTACTCCACCTGGTAATCAATTGCCCTGCTTCAATCATCTTTAAGACTACGGCGTATTCAAATGGATTAAATGACACTTTTTAAAAGCATTCCTAAAACGCTCTTATTCGCCGTATTAGCCCCTTTAATATTTTTATGTACCTTTGTTTGTTTTTCTTACTAAAGTTGCTCAGTGATGAAATAGGTGTGAAATTCCCCTATGGATTTACCCATCTTTAGATATTCCTCATTAAAAAAGAGAGTAATCGTCAAAATAGCAGTTTCGAAATACTCTAATGAACACTTGAAAGGTTGAACTTTTCTTCTCAGAGAAGCTGACAGATTCTTTGGTAGATTCATTGATAGGTTCTGCATCCCAAAAACGGGTACATTCAAAATCCCAAAAACGGGATCGTTCAAAATCCCAATATTGGGAATATTACCGTTTTCGGAATGATACCAATAACGGGTATATTCCCAATTTAAACTGTCTTGACTGATGACAACTTCCCATTATTTTCTAGTCTTATTTATTTGGACAAAATGTTAGACAAATCATCTCCATAAAATTTAATAAGACTTTTATTTAGAAAATTATCCCATAGACAAAACTAAGACATTTTTTATATCAGGTTTTGGTAATCACTTCAGGGGGAAACAAATAGGAGAATAGGAGAAGTCACTAGTAAGGAATCTACTATGTCCTGATCTATATGTTTTAATTTTGAGTAGACATTATTTCCAATCTCCACACATATAAAACCTATCCCAAAAAACATCAAAAAATATGGTTTCAAATAAGGTTTTTTATACTGGGAAAATGTCAGGTTTTGTCAGGTTTATATTATGTTTTTTTTCGGATGACTCATAAATATAGGTCCATATACCCCATGTCCGTACTTTTGATCGTTTTATATACGTGGACCATGTTACTACATCAAAAAAATGCTGTTACCACATCAAAACCTGTATATCGGATTTCCTGTTACCACATCAAAACGACATGCCTTATGCGATGTTTCATACATAATTTTTCTTATAGAAATCGGTAAATTTGTGCTGACTTACCCAGGTATATATTTTTAAAATCTCAAGCAAGCTAAAGCATAGCCAAACATGGCATAAGTTTTCTAATTTCCCCTTGTCTGTTCTGTATCTAGAATTTTGGCATGACGAGCTGCGCCTTTCCCCCTAACCCACCCCAGCGGTGGGGTTTAACTTAGATAAAATCCAAGGCAAAATAAAAATACACCTGGCAACATACATAAGAAGCCAGCAGCTTGTGCATCCATATAATTCTTGACCTTTTTATGCAAAATATGAGGCCCGAAAATAATCCCTGTAAAACATAATATAAATCCTGAAATTATTAAAAATGATGACATGTGTCCTACCTCTTTATTTTTCTTAATTTTATCCTATTTTATATAGTTCTTCTTTTTCTCCGACTGACTTATAATTCAAAGTCCAATAACAATAAAACTATAACTATGAAGCACATTACACTTGTCACCCTACTCTTGTCTTTAACTTTTACCGGCTGCCAAAAGCAACCCACAGATGATATGGATCTACTTGCCATTACTACGGCGTTCGAGAAATCAGATAGCATTCTAAATAAATATATAAAGAAATTAGATTCAGAGTTCACCACTCAAGATGTACGTGTGAAGATTTTATGTAGGGATTATCCACGCGAGTACAAAATGAATTACATGCCTAATTTGCTTAAGCTCTCCCCTGGTGAATATTCTGAAGCAACATTAATGGCGGATTTGGATATCGCTTTAGATCACTATAAAGAAAGGGGCCAGATCCAATGCTAGAGACTCAAACACTATTTATTAGTATCCGTAAAAGAGTCGACTCTTTATCAGTTTCATAATATTTCTATTGCATTATATTGCCAGAGATTGCATTTTACTCTTAAACAACATATTAATAGTCATTGAACAAACTAATAAATTAACTACAATAGCTGTCAATTTATAGACAGCCTACTGATTGGAGTAAAACGCTATGTCTTACGCTGATACAGTCTTAAAAAATTTCTGGGATGGGTTTTTACCAGTAGATGTAAACTCTATTGCCACAAAACTAGGTATTGAAGTTCACTTTTTAGATTGGGATGAATTCCATCTAAGTGGAAAGGCTTCTTTAGAAAATGGTAAACGCATGATCTATGTTAATCCTATGGATAGCCTAGTGCGCCAAAGATTTACTATATCACATGAATTAGCGCACCATATTCTTAATCATGTAACACCAGAAGACTCATGTTTTCGTGATGAGAAGCATAGTTTTAATGGTGATTATGCTTCATTTCAAGAACGTGATGCCAATAGACTAGGCGCTGAAATTTTAATGCCTGAATATGCAATTCGACATTCTATTGATAAAGAAAATATCCGTACAGTTGAAGGATTAGCAACAAAGTTTAATGTTTCTGAAAGAGCTATGTACTATCGCTTAAAAGGTCTAAATTTGGTTAGATAACCTAAATTAGTATTATTAATCCCTTTTTTATAAAGGGATTTTTTATATCAGAGTAAAAATGAATTCAATAACTAATCCACCCCCGAACACGGATCATGAAGATCAATTGCCTAATCTAGTAGCTACAGATGTGAACAACTATTTAGATAGCAAGGCTAAAGATGATGAACTCTTAAGAGATTTTAAAAGCAAATTATTTTGGGTTGGTCTCGTAATAAGCTGCTTATTTTTAGGTATTGGTTTATGGAAGTCATATAGCTTCATTGATACACAATTAGAGTTAGCAAAGTCCACTATAGAAATTCAACAAAAACAACTTTCAATAGATGAAAAGAAAATAGAACTTCTAAAAGAAAAAAGTATCAAACCAGACCAAATTAAAGAATTAAATTTAATACAGGACAAAGAGGAAAAGGCTCTAAATAGCAAAATTTTGTCTACTGGAGTCATTCTGACACTAATTACAGTTATCTTCGCTGTTGCACTAACAATACTATTAAATTTAATAAAACATGCATTTAGAACAGAGGACACAAAAGCAGATGATAAGACAGAATTAGCCACCCCATTAGGTAATTTAATTTTAGATTTTATTGCTGTTATTAAAGAAAAGATTTCAAAAAATTAAAAATATTTCATATAACTTTTTATAGAACGAGAGGATAGCTTTGTTTTTTGTTGGTATTTTTGTTGGTATGTTAAAAATACACATACATAATAAACATTAATATTTAATAACTTAAATAAATTAGCTTATTCCCTCTCTCACCGCCAAGATTCATAATCATGTAGCCACATGATATCTTACAAGGCTTAAATCTAAAGGGTTTAAGCCTTTTTTGTTGCCGAAATTATTAGGGAATGGATTAAAAATAAAAGAATAACTATATAAGTTACATAAATGATGCCGGATGGCTATTGAATGACACTGAGGAATATTCGAGCATGATCCTATCTTAGTAAAAAAATGATGGATTGCTATGAAAGATGATGAAAAACCCCTAAATTTTGATGATGATAACGAGCCTCTGGATTTCGAAGATGAAGAGTTCACTGACGATAAAAAAGAGGATGAAATGTACAACCCGATTACCAAGGATGGATCAAGTGTAGATCCTGCGGATGATGGCACACGTCATCTTCGTCCTGAAGATGGTGATCCGCTAGAAGTCGAGCCTTAAGCCCTAGCCCAATTTTATATTGGGCTTTTTTTATAGTCTAAAACCTTAAAAGTGAGCATCTTGGACAGATGAATTGAAAAAGGATAATTCATTTTACTGGTTATTTTTGAGATGAGCATTGCTTGCCTTTTCTTTTGATAGATTTAAAGATGTAAGGATATAGGTTGGGATATATTGAAAGGCTCTAGACTAGCAAAATGATTATGTTAGTCTAGAATCATGATAGAAAACAGTAAATTAAGTCACTACAAGATTAAAAAAATTATTCAATGCTTTTGTGTTGATATTCCTGCTTCCAAAACAGCCT
>NZ_JBHDVN010000009.1:0-87923 GCF_046635365.1 Acinetobacter sp. NIOH-H-8 | reverse complement strand
TGATCCCTTCCCGAACTCAGAAGTGAAACCTCTTAGCGCTGATGGTAGTGTGGGGTCTCCCATGTGAGAGTAAGTCATCGCCAGCTCATTATTCCAAAAGCCCTCTGCTCACGCAGGGGGCTTTTTTATGCGTGGGATTTCATGGTTATAGATTTTTCTATTGATACTTTATGATCTAAAAAAGAGTTAAAGAGTAACAAGGTGCAGCCAAAACTTCAGAGCTATTAGCTACACCATATTGTTTGAAGTAATTAAATTTTATCTATCCTTCTTTAAGATATTTAAGAATTGTCAATTACTTCCTGTTGATCAAGCTGACGACGAGCATGTTTAAATGCTGTTCTTAGCCCTTCTTCTAAAGTCGGATGATAGTAAGGCTTTGCCAGAATCTGATGAATATCCTGCTCTGCATCAATCATCCAGGCTAGTATGTGTGCTAGATGTTCGGCTTGAGGGCAGAATAATTCAGCACCTAATAATTTTCCTGACATTTTATCTATATATACTTCAGCCCCACCTTTATTTTCTGAAAGAATTAACGCGCGTCCCTGTCTTTCATAAGATACAAAGCCTCTAATATATTTCGTATTTTTCTCTTCTAGCTGTTTGAAACTTTGTCCAATAATCGCCATTTCTGGTTGGCTAAATACGATTGCCAAAGGAGTTAGGGCAGAAATAGGCTGAACATCTGGAAAATTTAAGCAGTTCTGGACCACTTCTTTACCATTATGGGCAGCTTCATGTTGAATTGGGACATCAGGGGCTGCATCGCCAACAATAAAAATAGGCAAGTTTTCTAATTGCTTGGTTTTTTTATTAATAGGTAGCTTTTTAACATCTTGGAATTCAGGATTAATTTTTTCCAAACCTAATCGATCTAAATTAGAACTACGTCCAGTAGCTGAGAGTACATAATCTACTTCAAGACTTTGTTTTTGATCATTCTCTATATAGTCAATTTTTACCTGATCAGTAAGGAGTTTGACTTGATTAGGTAAAGTTTTAAATTTGATATCCAGCTCGTTATTTAATTGCTCTCTAACCAAAGCTTGTAGAGTTGGACTGGTGAGTGCACCTATTTTCTGACTACGAGCAAACATAGTAGTACGTACCCCTAAACGTTGCATGGCTTGAGCCAATTCAATTGCAATAACGCCACTACCAATCACTGCTAAGGATTTAGGTAGCTGTGTAAGTTCAAAGATTTCATCAGATGTCAGGAGTTTATCGCCTAGTTCATCTTTTAAGGTAGCATCAAAATTTGGTCGAGAGCCTACTGCAATAATAAAACTTTTAGCTTGATAAGATTTTCCGTCTACTTGGACTGTTTGAGCATTGGTAAATTTTGCGTGCCCTGATACCTTATGAGTTGAATCCCATTGTTCTACTTCTTTTAAAGTGGCCCGAATATAATGATCACGAAGCTTATGCAGGCGATCCATAACGGTGGAGGTATTTATTACGGCATCATGCTGTAATCCGAGATTTTCTGCAGTTTTAATATCATGCATACGGTTAGCAGAAGAAATCAGAAGCTTGCTCGGCATACAGCCTACACGAGCACATGTTGTATCCCATGAACCGGCATTAATAATTAAAATATTTTGGGTATATTTAATAGCTTCTTTATAAGCACTAATTCCTGCTGTGCCTGCACCGATAATAATAATGTCATACATAAATTGTTTACCAATTCTCAGAACATGAATATTTATATGCATGATTTACAATGTTTCTGATGTAAATTATGTAACTAGATTGCTTATTTTTGCTATTTTGAGTAAATTTTCTGTAAAAGCCAGAATATTAAATTTTATGGCTGTTTAAATATTATATCCAGTGGGAAGCATCATAACTTTATTAATAAATTTAAAAAAACTTGGGGTAAACACTACATTGTTAGCCACCTCCATTTCATTGGTGGCATGTGGTGGTGGTGGTAGTGATGGTTACTATAATTCTGATTCTGGAAATGCAAGTGGTAATACAGGGGGCGGTACTGGAAATTCAGAGGGCAATATCTCAGAAAGTAACACTTCTCAAATTGTTGATAGTATTGCAGTTCAGTCAATTCATGATATAGAAGGGAATACAATTACTAGAGTTAATGATGGTTCAATTGTAGAGTTTTCTGTCCAGATTTTGAATAAAGACAAAGGCGGAATTGAAGGTAAACAAGTTGTACTATCAATTGCTGATAATGAAAAATTGGGTGTTACAAGTGAAAGCTCGACTGTAACTACCACTGCGGGTGGATATGCAACCTTTAAATTAGCAGTTCCAAAAATTACAAACGAAAGTGGAAAAGTCCAATTAACCACTACTATTCCTGGTACAACTATACAACAAACTTATACTCTAAATATTTTTAAAACTAGCACAATTCAAAGTGAATATGAAATCAAACCTCAACAAGGGGTTGTTTTGAATTTGCCTAATGGCACTGCTTCAATTACGGCCACAGTAACAGATAAAAATGGTGGAGTAAAAGCAGAACAAGAGGTGACTTTATCTTTACCTGTCAGTATGCTGGGTAAGTTTTCTATTACATCAGGCTCTACTTTAAGAACGAATAATCAAGGTGTAGCTCAGTTTACAATTAAAGCAAACTCAGACTTAACTGCGAATGATATTAAAAATTTAACTGCAACCTCAGCTGAACTTGAGTTTAATTTATTAGATGAACATAAAGCTCAAAAGACAGTTAAAGGGGCTATTACGTTTAAAGATCTCACCCAAATTGTACAAAAACTTGAAATAATTAAAGAAGATAAACCTTTAATAGCTCAAGGAGGCGCTACTATTGTTAAGGTTCGTGCAAAAAATAGTAATGATGTAGCACTATCAAATAAGAAAGTTAAACTTCTCTTTACAGACCTGAGTGATGCTTATGGAGTGAAGCTAGATAAAGTCGAAACAGTAACTGACGCACAAGGATACGCTACATTTAAATTAACGACTGATTCAACTTATCCAATAGCATTATCGCAACAAGGGATTAATTTAAAAGCAGTTTATACCGAAAATAATCAAGAAGTATTTGCTCAAGATACTATTACAGTTATTACTGAAAATACAAATGCTGCTGATCAATTGGCTTTACAACGTCTCGAAGTTCAGTCTTCTTATAAAATTAATGCTAAAGATGATAATGTTAAAATAACAGTTAAAGGTATTAATAATAAAGGTGAAGCAGCTACTAAAGGTAAAGTTACATTAGCTTTGAATTCAGAAGCTATTTCAAATGCAGTCAAGTTTGATGAAGCAGCAACTCAAGAATTCAAAAACGGATATGTAACTTATACCTTGCATACAGGAGCTAAAACTCAGGCAGCAGTTGATGCCTTGGTTGCTGCTGGTATTACTGCGACATTCACAACTGATAATAATATCAGTACAAATGTGAAAATTGCTGTTAAAGATGAAGCAAAGTCTGAAGAAGAAGTTGGTTATCTATTGGTTGACCCAATAAATACTGCATTCGATTATACAAAGGATCAAACAATTACTGTAAAAGTAAAAGCGGTTGGTGTTAAAGGAAGTGCTCTAAAAGGCGAAACAGTCTCTGTATCCTTACCTAAATTATTTGTTAACGATTTACAGACATTAGGCTTGAGTTTATCAGGGAATTCTTCTGCATCAACGAAAGAAGATGGATATGCAACATTTACATATCTGTATAAGGCTAATGGTTCAGATAAACAAAAAGAATTACTTGCTAATGGGCTTCGTATTACAGCTACATCTGAATCAAATCTAAATGCATCTCAAACATTGACGCTAAATTTCAAGGCTCCAACAGAACAATCAGAGATTGATCTAGATTACTTTAACGTCAATATGCCGGGCAGTACTGTACTTAATGTAGGTCAAGAATATACTTTTAATATCACAGTTAATGCACAAGGAACTGATAACCAAGCTTACGCGGGACAGAGAATCGGTCTTGGCCTAAATGAAGCGGCATTGAATAATGGTGTTAGCCTTATTTCTTCATCTGCAAGTGTGACGGATGAAGATGGTAAAGCTATATTTTCAGTAAAGGTCAAAGCGAATAATATTACTGAGCTGAATAATCTAATTGCCAATGGTATTACAGTTGCTTTAATTGGTAAGCGAAAAGATGGTTCTTCTTATACAGTATCTAAGAAAATTGATGTAACCCTACCTGAGGTAGTATTCCAAGATTTAGTGACCTTAGAGGTTGCTGAGTCTAATTCTATCTCAGTATTAGGTGGTGAGTCTCGAGTAAAAGTCATTGCTAAAGATACAGATGGTAACGTGATTCCTAATACATCACTTGCTATTGCTCTTTCTAGTTTAACAAGTTCACGTGTGACTCTTTCTGATACAACGTTAACCACTAACAGTAAAGGTGAAGCAGAATTCACAGTTACTGTTGCCGAAGGACTATATGATCCTGAATTAGCTAAAAAAGGAGTTACTTTTGCTGTTGTAGGTACCAATTTAAATAATGGAGATCGATTACAGCAAACGCGTACCATTCAAGTTACTGTACCCGATGAAGCATTAAATTTGCGCTTAACCGCTGAAAATAAATACATTGAATTTGGTGTAACTCAAAAAATCCAAGTAGCAGTAAAAGATGAAATTGGTTTAAATACTGGAGGTGTTCCTGTTCAATTAAGCTTGCCAAAAGCAGTCACAGATCTAGGTATCTTTTTAAATCATGAAACTGTAGTTGTTTCTAAATACGGCAATGTCGTTGTAGATCTTACTGTTCCAGCAAATTTATCTAAAGCTGATAAAGATATATTACTAGCATTAGGTAATATTGTAGTTACAGGCTTTATTACGAAACCGAATGGTGAGAAACTTAAAGCTGAATTAACCTTTACAGTGAAAAATGCTGTAAATACCAATGCATTGGTTATTTCACCAGATAAGGAAGACTTAAGTATTGCTGGTGATCGTACGATTGTGACGGTAACTTTAAACGATAGAAATGGTCAGCCAGTTCGTAATCAATTAGTGAAGTTATCTGCATTAAATTCAGCTACTTTAATTATTGGTACCCAAGGTAGTGGACATCCAACCAATACAAGTGAACCTCAAACTGTTTTAACAGACAGTAATGGTAATGCCTTCTTTTCTGTCGAGATTGATGGTGCAACGGTAGATGGTGACTTGCTTATCGCGAGTGGTATTGAATTAATCGCTGAACATCTTAATGAAGATGGCGCTATCGCAAGTAACATCTATCGTTTAGATGCATATAGACCGATTCCTGCAAGTCCATCTGAACCTTTAACTGCTAAGTATAATTTAAGAATCGAATCATCTAAGCCTGCCATGAATATTAAAAATGATATGGCGGATGTGACAGTAACGTTGTTAGACCGTAATGGTGGTGGCGTTGCAGATAAATATGTCACATTAGAATTACAAAATTTCTTATTAAATGGTGCATCAATCGTTGGCCCATCAGGTTTAACCACAAATGAATTAGGTCAGGCGACATTCCGTGTGAAAGTCGATGAAAGTGCCCGAAATCCTAGCTACTCTGCAATTACCTTTGATGCAGATGAATTAGATTTAAGAGCTCGTTACACAGAAGAAGGTTACCGTGACGCTCAGCAGCTTAGTCGTATTTTGATTAATAACGTTGCTGATGAAAATCCACGTGCTTCAATTGTTATTGGTGTGAACCCAACAAGTATAGAAAGTTCAAGTGATGGGGTTTATTACACGAGAAATCTGTCAGTAAGTGTTAATGATTTCGATGGAAGACCACTATCTAATCAGCCAGTTATCATGACTGTAGATGCAACAACTTATATAAAAGGCCAATATATTTGGGCCTTGGCTCCGGTGGTAGGCGATGAACCAAAAGCAAAATGGGTTGGTCCTTATGAAATGTATCATAGAAATAACGATCCATTGGGCCCATTAGTTGCAAATCAAGCTTTTGGGTGTGTAGCAAATGAAGAGGGTACGGCTGTTATAAATAATGATACAAACCCAGCAGTTACAGTTCCTGTAAAAGTCGTCGGTTTCCTTGGAAAAGGTGATGATAAAGTTGTGACTTATACGACAGATAAAGAAGGTAAGTTTGACTTTACTATTCGTTATCCAAAGATTTATGCACAATGGTTAAATGTACAAATAGGGGCTTCTTCAACAATTGCAAGCCTTCCATTTAGAACAACATATAATGTTGGCTTACCGTCTTTAAGTAGTGATTATAGTACGGATGGTACGTATGGGCCTAACTTAGTAAGTCCATATGGCATAAGTTTGAACTGCCGATAGATAAAGATAAAAAACAGCGCTTCGGCGCTGTTTTTTATGAAAGCTAAAATTCAAAAAATTAAATAGAAGTTCCCATACTCACACCCACCGTCGGCCGAACATTAATTGAACTGCAACCAACGAAACTCAAACTTAAACATATTACCAGTAAGAATTTATTCATAGGTCAAGCTCTGAAATTAAAAGGAGAGGTTGACTAAAAGTACATTTTCCCCAAATACCTTAGTCATCCAGCAGGTCCATCTGTTTCGCCAGCTGATATAAATTATTGGAGCGATTTCCTGTACGGCAGAACATCAAGATAGGTTTTGGTAATTCGTTATAATGGTTGGCAAAGGTGCGTACATCAAGCTCGGTAATCTGGCCAGCAACTACAGGCTGGAAGACATAATCCAGACCTGCACTACGAGCAGCTTCTTCAATTTGTACGCTGGTTGGCTGTTCAGGGCCACCTTCCATATCCGGACGGTTATTGATAATTGATTTGAAACCTTTTTCAACTACTTGAGAGATATGTTCAGGACCAATTTGGCCAGCAAAGCCTACATTTTCGCTCATGATGTCACTCCATTATGTCATTTATCTTGATATGCTTTATGATAGCATTAAGCTGAAAACATGATGGCCTAGTTCTGAAAAATTTATAAACGATTACAACTATAAAATAACGCAATGGAGCGCGTATGTACGCCTATACAGTCGAACCACTGTATGTCAAAAACAGTCAGGAAGTGATTGCTGCGGATTTCTATCGTCCTCAACAGATTGACAAACCAGCTGTGATCCTGATGGCTCATGGCCTAGCGGCTTTACGTCATTTTAAACTGGTGCAATATGCCCAACGTTTTGCCAGTGCAGGTTATGCGGTGGTTCTGTTTGATTATCGCTATTGGGGAGGCAGTACCGGGCGTCCGCGTGAATTGGTGTCGATCGGTGCTCAGCTTGAAGACTGGCGTACCATGATCCAGCATTTGCAGGCACGTAAATCCATTGATGCTAAACGGATTGTGTTATGGGGAACGGCATTAAGTGGCGGGCATGTACTGACATTGGCCGCAGAACTAAAAAATATTCAGGCGGTAATGGTACAGGTACCCTTTGTTGATGGTGCAGAAAGTGCCAAACTTTATCCTTTGCAGCAATTGCCTAAAGCCCTGAAGATTTCTAGTCAGGATTATATGGGGGCAAAGGTAGGAATGGCGTCCAAGACCTTGCCGGTGGTTGATCGTCATGAACTCTGTTTTATGCCGACACAAGACAGTTATGAAGGATATCTATCCATTGTGAATCCAGATTATTACTGGAGTGGTCATATCCCAGCCCGGGTATTCTTTAAATTGATGCGATATCGTCCTATTCAGGAAGTCCGCAAAATCACTATTCCTGTCCTGTTTATCGCAGCACAACAAGACAGCCTGATTCCCATTGAAGCCAGTCGGGAAACCGCAACCAATATTGCACCATTTGTACAATATCATGAGTGGAATATGCGGCATTTTGATATTTATCATGGTGAATGGTTTGAAAAAGCAGTCTCGACCCAATTAGAATTCTTACATCAACATATTGGAGTGCGCTAGATGATCATTGTATGCCCGAATTGCCAGGCTAAAAATCGTGTGCCTGAAGAAAAATTAACGGCCGATCCAGCATGTGGTCAGTGTCATCAAGCTTTAGTTCCATTAGCGCCGATTGAGCTAAATGAACAGAACTTTAGTCAGTTTGTCACCCATAGTGATCTTCCCATCCTGATTGATCTATGGGCAGACTGGTGTGGTCCATGTAAAATGATGGCACCGCATTTTGCTGCTGTAGCAAAAGAAAATCCACAAGTGGTATTTGCTAAAATTGATACCGAAGCCAATCCGCGATTAAGCTCAGCATTTAATGTACGTAGTATTCCGACGCTGGTTTTGATGAATAAAACCAATGAAATTGCTAGAATAAGCGGTGCATTACGTTCAAGCGAACTACAAAAGTGGCTTGATCAGCAGTTAAATAATGCTCAATCCTAATTTAAAAAGCCTGGAGTTCAAGTGACAGATTCTCATATTAAACCAGAGGGAGTACTTTCCCTGCAGACGATTGCAATGCCTGCGGATACCAACTGGAGTGGAGATGTATTTGGTGGCTGGATTGTTTCACAAATGGACTTGGCGGGAGCAATTCATGCAGAGCGCTTTAGTAAAGGACGCTGTGCAACGATTTCGATTAACCAGATGACCTTCCTGGTTCCTGTGAAAGTCGGCGATGTCATTAGCTGCTATACCAAAATTCTAAAAGTCGGTAATACTTCAATCCAGATGCAAATCGAAGTATGGGACAGTCATGATAACTCACGTGCACCTGTACGCGTGACTGAAGGGG
Source organism: Acinetobacter sp. NIOH-H-8 (assembly GCF_046635365.1). Lineage (NCBI taxonomy): Bacteria > Pseudomonadati > Pseudomonadota > Gammaproteobacteria > Moraxellales > Moraxellaceae > Acinetobacter > Acinetobacter sp. NIOH-H-8. Next base: position 79,283 of record NZ_JBHDVN010000009.1, on the reverse strand, counting down.
TATTTACCTTTGTCGCAGTGGATGTCAAAGGCAATAAACGTCCAATTCCAGATGAAGCAAAACAGAAATTTGCAGAATCTCAGCAGAACTCATAATTCATTAAATAAAAAATCCCAGATCAATAATCTGGGATTTTTTTGTCTGTATTGAAATTAGCCTGGCTTCAACTGGTTCTTGGCAATCCAAGCCCAGAGCATTTCACATTGAATCGGTGCTTCACCAGATTCATCAGTTACAATAACTTGTACTAGCGTTTCACCTTTTTCTGAACTTTGCATCAATTGCTGCTGTTCAGGAGTCAACGTAGCCACCGCAGTCATGGCACCTTTGGTTGGACGCTTAAAGTCCACTTTTAGGCTTTTAATCAGAACCACTGCGCTGTCAGGCACATTCATCGCAGTCACAAAACCGGTCACTGTTTCTGCCAGCAGTGCCATGGCACAGGCATGAATCTGACCGATATGGTTCTGCATGACCTTATGATTGGCCATACTTACCACGACTTTGGAAGCACTGATTTCCTGATAGCGAATCTTGGCAGAGCCAACCATTGGAACTACTCGGCCAAAAGTCTTACTCAATAAAGCAGTACACATACCTTGCGGTAATCTTGATGTCGCTTTGACCAGTCTGGTCAGTCGGTTGCTCTTTGCCATAATTCCATCTACAGACGTTGAAATATCTTAGTCTTTAAAGTTGTTAAACTGTAAAGGCAGACCGAATTGTTGTTCTTTCAGGAATGCCATCACTTGTTGCAAGGTATCGCGCTTTTTATCAGTCACACGAATCTTGTCGCCCTGAATTGAAGATTGCACTTTAATACCGCTTTCTTTAATGGCCTTATTAATTTTTTTCGCCGTATCTGAGTCAAGGCCATCTTTAAGCTTGATCACCTGAACTACATTTTTGCCTGAAGCGGTCATTTTTTGTGGATCTAGTGCCTGAATATCCACTTTACGCTTGAAGAAATGATTTTCCAGCATGGTATACACTTGCTCACATTGGAAATCACTTTCTGTGCTAATTTTAATTTCCTTGTTTTTTTCATTCAGTTCAATAGAAACATCCTGTCCACGGAAATCGAAGCGGGTTGCAATCTCTTTTTGGGTATTTTGAACTGCATGATTTACTTCAAAAATTTCTAATTCAGAAACAATATCGAAAGAAGGCATAGTTTAGACCTTTACAAAGGGAAAGAATATCTGAGATGCTAGGGATGTTTTCTTCATTTGCCAAGTGTTGTTTACATCAAAGGAGTGCGCAATGATCCGTAAACAAGAAATTACAACATTTGAGTTCCCAGAAAATGCTGTAATCTGGGATGTACGAGATGCAAGTGCTTATGCTGAAGCACACGTGAAAGGGGCGGTCAATCAGCCCATTAACGATCTTTCAGCAGATAGCCTGACTCAGGTGTCAGCGGATCAACCGATTTACATTTTATGTGGTGGTGGGAGTAAAGCTCCACGTGCAGCTGAAAAATTAGAAGGTTTTGACAGCTCACGTGAATATGTCATCCTGATGGGTGGTACTCGTGCTGCTCGTGATGCAGGTATGCCACTGGAACAAGGCGCATAATTGACCTTGTGAAAAAAAAGCGCCGTCAGGCGCTTTTTTGTTGTCTAGATTTCTTCAAAGCCCCTTTTTTTAAAGAGGGGGTTAAACTCTTTCTAAAATCTCTCCCTTGCGGAACAGTGTTCCTCCCCCTTTATTAAAGGGAAGGCTCTTTAATCTTGAGGCTTAAAATAAGGCTTCTTGGCTTTTACCTTCTTTTGAAAGCGTGTCACGTCGAGTTTCTTTACCAAGTTCGAAGGTGCGGGACAGGCTTCCCCTAAAATTTGGGCTGCCAGAATTTCACTACACAGTGGTGCAAATAGAAAACCTTTGGAGCCGAGACCTGCAAAACTGTAAATCTCTTCATCTGCTTTCATTTTTCCGAGTAAAGGAAAATAATCCTGACTCTGGGCACGTACCGATGCTCGACCTTGCCAGGTTTCGGTAGAGGGTAATAACTGTGCATATTCAGGAAAGATACTGTGGATAAGTTTATAATTATGCACATGATCTTCTATTAAGACTTCTGCATCATCCCGACCCGGATAGAATGAAGCACCCAAAATCAGTTGTTCGAGATTGAGCTGCATACAGTAACCGCCATAACTATAGGCTGTATCCTGATTTAGGGGCTGATCGTGATTATTGACCCAGCTAACCTGTCCACGAATCGGTTTCAGGAGTGGATAATTTTTAAAGAATTGCTGGGTATCACGTGCGGTACATACAATGATGTGATCAAACTTGCCTAAGGATTGTTGATCTGCAAATAACTCAGGTTGAGTAGTAGTTTCAATACGGTTAATTTTAGCCTGTACATATTGAATAAGAGGATGCTGCAAAATTTCATCACGCAGTTGATGAGGTGAAACTGTGCCCGCTGCTAACAACTTTAAAGCTGGAAATTCAGTTTGAATCTCTTGGTCTGTTGCACTTTGAGCAGCAAGAATGTCTGCGGGATATTCATCTACCAATCCTAAAAGCTGTTCAGGATTTTTTAAGGCAAGCTGATTGACCTGAATTGAGCGAAAAGCTTTAAATTTCTGATAATGATTTAAGGCATGCTGCCAGGCCACCGTCATCAGATGTTCAGCACTTTGCTCAACTGGACACAGTTTAGGATTAAGCAGGGCAAGGGGATTGCCGGAACCGCCTGAAAGAGGCGCTGACTGGTCGTAAATCGTGACTTGATGACCACGCTGAGCGAATGTCAATGCTGCGCTTAAACCTGCGATTCCAGCGCCAATCACAGCGATTTGACGAGGTCTGGTAGGACTCTCTAGATCTGGTTCAGTTTTTTTCTGAGCAATTTCCAGCTCTAAAACCGTTTCACTGTCTTTATTTTCTTCAACAGGATTCCAGATCGCTTTCAGCATCTCACGTTTATGGCCAAATCCACGTGGACGGGAAATGGAGATTCCATGTCGTTTTAAACCACGCTTTAAGACACCCGCAACACTGAAAGAAGCAAAAGTTGTTCCGATCTCGGATAAACGCACAATGTTATTTAAAACATTTTCTTCCCACATGTCTGGATTACATGATGGTGCGAAGCCATCCAGAAACCAGGCATTAACAGGTGCAGTTTTTTCAATGACAGGAAAGACATCATGTGCATCTCCCAGCCACAGATCCAGACTGAAACGCTCTTCAGGAAAGCTGAGCCGATGACAACCGGCAATCGGCATTGGATATTGGGAGATGAGTTGATCTGCTAGCGGTTTCAATTCTGGCCAGGCATTTAAGGCACGGACTAAATCTGCTCTAGAAAGCGGAAATTTTTCTACTGAAATCGCATGCAGATGGCTTTGGTTATCCGGACGAACCTGTTGCCAGAGTTGCCATAACGCCAGAATATTTAAACCCGTACCAAAACCCGTTTCACCGACACAGAAATATGCAAAAGGTTTTAAATCGGCCAGACGGGTACTAAGTTCATTGCCATTTAAAAAGACATGCCGGGTTTCCAGCAATCCATTGTCTTTGGAAAAATACACATCACCAAATTGCTTGGACACAGGCACATCAATGCCATCCACCAATTGCCAATCCAGATCGGCAGTTTGAATTGCATGCGACAAAACGGGTACAACCTTAAAGATATTTGGACGGCTTATAGATTACCACTGACGGCGACGTTTGGTATAAACATAGCTCGCTATCAGAAAGCCAAGTAATACACCGACTGCCAAAGTTGCAGCACCGTAGAGAAACATCTGGGCACTACGTTCACTTTGTAGGACCTGTACCTGAACCCCGAGATTGTCGTTCTTGAGCTGCAATTCCTGATTTTGTGACAGGGCTTCCAGATTGGCTTTTTCCAGTTGCTGTAGACGCGTTGCCTGATCTTTGACTAAAGCTTTGACTTTGGCATCTTGCTGGGCTTTCTGCTTGGCAATTTCTTCTGCGGTGAGCGGCTTTTTCGCAGTCGGCTGAACAGTCTGAGCAGTTGTTGCAACTGCTGGAATAATTCCAGCCTGCTGTGCAGAAGCGCCCTGAGCAGGTGCTTGTGTGGTAACAGCTTGGACAGGAGTAGCTGCTGGCTGTGTAGCCGGGGCAACTGGAGCAGAAACTTCAACAGCCCAGGCAGAAGGAATCATGAAACAAAAGCCAATGAAACTGGCGGTAACAGCGCGCATGAACCTTATCCTTTAGGAAATGCTTTATTAAATGGTTTCACATCAATATGCGCGTATACGCCTTCTTTCAGGAATGGCTCATCCTGTAACCATGCATCCAGTGCTTCACGACTGTCAAAATCAACGATGATGGTGCTGCCATAGAAACCGGCTTGGGGATTGGCTGGATCTTTAGGCATGGCACCTGCAACAATCAGACGACCTTCAGCATCTAACTGTTCCAGACGTGCAAGATGTTGTGGACGAATCGCAAGGCGTTTTTCAACTGTACCTTCCCGGTCGGTACAGCTAACGACGAATAATGGCATGATGACTCTCTATCGTTTGTAGTTGGACTTATTCAGCTGTTCTAAAGTATTTGCGCAATACAATAAACTGAATAATGATAAAGGAAAACATCACAATCATGTCACCGAATGCAGTAAATTCGCCCCAATATTTTCCATCCATCCATAAATAGGCGAAGAATGTATGCAGAAATGACATGAGAGTAAACATACCGACCCATGCATAGTTCAATTTAAGCCAGCCTTTGGCACTCAGATTAAATACCGGACCAAACAGGCGCTGGATGAGAGGCTTCTTATCTTTGCTAAACCATGGCGATAACAGGAAGACACCAGCGAAAACCAGATTCAGTAATACAGCTTTAAGACGGATATAGAAATCGTCGCTGAGCATCAAGGTAATACCACCGAAGATCACCGTCATAAACAGAACGATCCATTGCTGTTTGTCCAGGCGGAATTTTTGCATGACAAATAACGCACCATAGACCACCAGCATGGAAATGATCAGACCCGTAGTTGCAACGAGAATATTGTTATTGTCGACACCCCCCGCAGAACCGATCAATTGTAAAAGTTGATGGTCAGTGTCTTTTGGATCTACAGTTTTATATAAATAAAAGAAAATAATGAGTGGCACAAAGTCTAAAAGTGCTTTCATGTTAGAGTATCTAAATCTGATCAAATAAATGTCATAGTATAGAGATGCACGGCGTAGATTTACATACACATAGTAATATTTCTGATGGAACTTTGAGTCCTCAGCAATTGGTCGAAGCGGCTGCGGGCAAATTCATCCATACTTTGGCCCTAACTGATCATGACACCATGGACGGTTTGGTGCTGGCTGAAGAAGCTGCCAAAAATCATGAGATTAAGATAATTTCTGGAGTCGAGATTTCCAGCCAGTGGTCACGTCCAGCGACCAAGAAAAATTATGGTGTGCATATTGTGGCACTCAATGTTCAGAATCCTGAGCCGTTACAAAAAGCCCTCAATCAGCAGAAAATCATTCGTGCTGAACGCTCTAAGCAGATCTGTGATCTTCTGGTTCCTTTAATTGGTCAGGATATTTATGCTGACGTGATTGCCAAAGTTGATAATATTCCTGATCGGGTTACCCGAACCCATATTGCCAAAACGCTGGTAGAAAAAGGCATTGTGACCCGCCCCCAACAGGCCTTTGATAAGTACATCAAGGAAGGTAAAAAGGCCTATGTCAAATTTGATGGTCTGGGTCTGGAAGAAACCATTCAGGTGATTCATGACAGCGGTGGCTTTGCCGTGCTGGCTCATCCGACCCGTTATGATTTATCGGCGACCAATATTCGTTATCTGATCGAGATCTTTGCCAAGTTTGGTGGAGATGCAGTGGAGCTACCGCCCGCCATCGATCCAAGTTCAACCCGTCAGATGGTTGACCGGATGATTGCAGAGCAAGGACTTAAAGTATCAATAGGAAGTGATTTTCATGGCGACAATATGCCATGGGTTAAACTAGGCCAAGTCCCAAGCCTAAAACCAGGGCAGATCGGGATCTGGGAGAGTTTTGTTTAATGAGTTAAGCAGTAGTCGCAACACTGTTACCCATCCCAACGTGAAGGAATTCTCTCTGGATAAGAGAGGTAACCTATTAAAGCAAATTGTTATCTTGAGCTTGAATCGGTGGTGGCGTCGGTTTACCTAGAGTTCCCAAGAGTTCAATTTCAATAGTACGAACCATAGAATCAAGTGGTAAGTCATTGCTTTGGGTACCAAAAGGCTCCTCGATTTCTGAACTTAAAGCGTCCAGTCCTAGGAAGGTATAAGCTAAAATGCCGACCAGAAAAGGGGTGAATAAACCTAAGGTTGCACCAAGGCTAAACGGCAGAATAAAACAGAAGAAATAAACAGTACGATTCAGCAGAACCGAATAAGCAAAAGGTAAAGGAGTCGTCGCAATCCGGTCACAACCTGTCTGCACAATACTGAGTTCCGCAACATGATTATTCATCTGCATATAAATGATGTCGGAAATTTCACCTTCTTTAAGAGCTTGCATCAGCTCCCACTGAATCAGACTTAAAGTATATTGTGGGGCATTGGCCTGTTGATAAAGCTGGGTAATCGCCTGCTGACTCATTCCACTGGTTTCCACCAGCTCAGTCGGATTGGCTGTCTGATGGCGCAGACGGTCACGCAGGACATTCGCGAAAACGATGACGTGCTGAATCACACGTTCACGACGGCCTTGCGACAACATCCGGCAGTCACGGTCAAAATGACGTGCATTGGCAATCAGAATACCCCAGAGTTTACGTGCTTCCCACCAGCGGTCATAACAGGCGGTGTTTTTAAAGCCGAGAAAGATAGACAGCACTACGCCGATGAGGGTAAAGCCGACGAGAGGGAGTTCTGGAAAATGGAAATAACCTACACGTGAAAAACCACCAATAATGGCTGAAATCAGCATGACCACGCCTAAAGGAGGTAAAACCTTAGGTAAAATCGTTCCTCGCCAGGAAAATAATAATTTAAAAACGTTCTGCTGGTCACGTACGATCATTTATTGGAATCATCACAATTTTTTTCATGATCTTCTTGAGTTGTAGCTGCTTTGTCAAGTGCTATTCCCCCTTAGACTTCAGGTTTGATGAGTTGCTGCTCAGCAAAGGAAAAACTGCCTTCCAGAGCAATGATGCAATGATCAATTAAACGGATATCGACCAGTCGACATGCCTGCTGAATCTGGCGGGTCAGATACAGGTCAGCCTTGGAAGGAGTGGCTTGGCCCAAGGGATGATTATGCGCAATTACAATTGAAGTTGCCTGTTGGGTAATGGCATATCTGAGCAACTGATTAATCGAAATATCACATGCATTCACAGAGCCATAAAACAGCTTTTTAAATGAAATTTTCCTTAAACTGGCGTCCAGACACAGGACCGCGAACACTTCCTGATTTTCACCCAATAATTCGAAACGTAAATAATCCCGCAGTCTTTTTGAATTACTTAGTTCTAAGGCATCCTGTTTAAGATGCTCGGCAATATAACGCCGTCCTAATTCTTTAACCGCCATCAGTTGGGTATATTTACTGATGCCCATGCCATGAAACTGACTGACTTCTTTTAAAGGTGCATCGAGTAATGCGGTCAAATGACCAAAATGTTGAATCAATAGCCGGGCTAATTCTACGGCCGAATGCTGTTGTGAACCAGATCGGAGAAAAATGGCCAGCAGTTCTGCATCAGATAAACTTTCTGCCCCATATTGGATTAAACGTTCCCGCGGCCGTTCCAGTTCAGGCCAGTTTTTGATTGAAAATTGCATAGTTATTAGACTTATTTATTATGAATTATGGGTTTTCCCTGAAGCTGATCTCTTGGGAATGCAATTATTTAATGCTATTGTGAGCCCCACTGCAACAGAAAGGTAAACTGTTCGTGAGCTTTGATCTAAGTGTAATTCCTCATAAAAATATCATTTTAGCAGTCACTGGCGGTATTGCTGCCTATAAAAGTGCCATTCTGGTTCGCCGTCTGAAGGATGCCGGGTTTAATGTGCGGGTTGTCATGACTCAAGGCGCACAGGCTTTCATTACTCCTTTGACCTTTCAAGCTTTGTCAGGCAATCCGGTACATACCGAGTTGCTGGATCCTGAAGCAGAAGCGGGCATGGGGCATATCGAGCTGGCACGTTGGGCTGATCTGTTATTGGTTGCACCAGCCAGTTGTGACACATTGGCAAAATTTGCTGCAGGTCTTGCAGATGATTTGCTGAGCACTTTGTATCTGGCAACTAATGCACCGGTCTGGGTCGCACCAGCCATGAACCAGCAGATGTGGGCTGCCAAAGCCACACAGCGTAATCTGGCGACTTTGATTGAAGATGGCGTACATGTGATTATGCCGGATGCCGGTTCGCAAGCCTGTGGTGATGTAGGCTTGGGACGTATGCCGGAACCAGAAGATCTGGCACGTCAGGTCACTGAGTATTTTCATAAGGCACAGCGCGCGATTGCAGAAAAATTTGGCATGCTTGCGGGCAAACAAGTAACCATTACGGCTGGTCCGACCCGTGAAGCGATTGACCCTGTACGTTATATTTCCAATCACAGTACCGGGAAAATGGGTTTTGCATTAGCAGCAGCCTGTTATGCAGCTGGAGCGAATGTGACCCTGATCGCTGGTCCAGTGAGCCTAGATACACCGAATGGCGTCAAACGTAAAAATGTTTCTTCGGCAGTGCAAATGCTGAATGAAAGCATGCAAATGCTGGAGCAGGGTTGTGACATCTTCATTGCGACCGCTGCAGTAGCTGATTATCGTGTCGCACAGGTAGCCGAGCATAAAATCAAGAAAGCAGGCGATGAGCTGAATGTCGCTTTAATAAAGAATCCGGATATTGTGGCGACCATCGCACAGCAGGAAAAACGTCCATTTATGGTAGGCTTTGCTGCAGAAACCCGAAATATTGAAGAATATGCAGCGGGTAAACTGGTGGCGAAAAAACTGGATATGATTGCCTGTAATGATGTTTCGCGTGCGGATATCGGCTTTGCATCCGATGAAAATGCCATGACGGTATTCTTTGCCGAACACTATCATCTGGATAAGCGTGATCTGGACAAGGCCTCTAAACAGGAAATTGCTCAGCAGTTGGTTGAAGCGATCCATGATGCCTTGCACCATGATCCTGCTGCAGAAGATGATTTTTAAGTTTTCAATGACGGTTAAAGCCCTGACTGATTCAGGGCTTTTTTATAGGGTTTTTACCATAAAGTTAAAAAGTCAGAACGATATAAAAATAAAAACGACTTTATAGACTAAGGATTTATTTATTCATTTATTTAAAAAAAGTATAAAATGGATCACAGAATAATCCAAAGATGAAAAGTTTTACACATCTGTAAAGCAGTGAGAGAACATAAGGGGGCGGGATGAAAAAAATCATAATGATATTGATGATCGCCTGTCTGGCTGGATGCAGTTATTTTGTATCGATTGATGAACTGGCCAGAAATATTCAAGGACAAATGCAGCAAGAATTTAATGCCAATCCGAATTATCAGCATTATCGTCTGACTGTAGTAAATGTAAAAATCCGCCATCGCAAAGGCAATGAGTTTGAAGCAGTTTCACATCTGAATTATCAGGGTAATGAATATCCCATTAACGTTAAAATTTCAAAGGTGAATGGTGGTTATAGCTGGGCCATTGAAGATGATGCTTTTGCCTTTATCGATGAAATCGAGATTGAGAAATATCGTCAGCAACTGGATCGTGAACTGGAACAGCTGGCCTCATCACTCGATGATCTAGAACCTGTGAATGAACCTACCAGTATTGAGTTCGGGTCAGATGTCCGTCCAGTTACAGAGCCTGTTCTGCAAGCGGCTTCCTATGATGAAGAACCGATTCCGGTCGGAAATATTACGGCCTATACCCACTAATTTTTATTTTAGGTCATCAAAAAGCACCGGGTCTCGGTGCTTTTTGATTTTAAGGCTGAACTTGATGTTCACGCAGATAATCTTCAGTGCGCTGCATGGCTTCCTGAATATTCAATAATGCTGTTTCTACATCTTTTAGCGTTTTGGCATTGCCACCACTTAAAGCCTGACGCCATTTACGTGCACCTGGTAAGTTCTGAAATAAACCTAAAATATGACGGGTAATAATTGACAATGGTGCACCTTCAGCCATACGTTGGGCAATATAAGGCAGCATTTGTTGCATGATCTCAAAACGGTCCGGTGCTTCGAGATTCCATAGTTGACCCAGCTCAGCTAACAGGTACGGGTTGTGATAGGCTTCGCGGCCAATCATCACGCCATCGACATGCTTGAGATGTTCAAGCGTGTCTGCGTAGGTTTTAATCCCGCCATTAATTTCAATGGTCAGTTCCGGCCGGTCCTGCTTCAGACGGTAAACATCTTCATAGCGCAGTGGCGGGATTTCACGGTTTTCTTTAGGCGAAAGACCTTGGAGTAAAGCAATTCGGGCATGTACAATAAAGTTATCGCAACCGGTTTTGGCAACCGTATCCACAAAATGCAGCATTTCTTCATAAGAATGCATGTCATCAATACCAATGCGGTGTTTCACACTCACCGGAATATCAACGGCATTACGCATTGCATCAATACATTCTGCGACCAGATCAGGTTCGGCCATCAGGCAGGCACCGATTTTATTATTCTGTACCCGATCACTCGGACAGCCGACATTCAGGTTAACTTCGTTATATCCCCAGTCCTGAGCCATTTTAGTACAAGTTGCCAGATCTTGAGGATTCGAACCGCCGAGCTGTAACACAATCGGATGTTCTTCTTGATTGAAGTCCAGATGACGTTTGGCATCGCCATGAATGATGGCGCCCGTAGTCACCATCTCGGTATATAAAATGACATTTGGATTAAACAGGCGCGCAAAGAAACGATAATCTTTGGTGGTCCAGTCCATCATCGGCGCAACACTGATGCGAGGTTGAAGTTTGTTTTCAATGGTGCTGAGATCAGTCATTCAAAATCACGCCTTAAATGAAATGGAAGAGAAATAGCAGTACTAGAATAAGCAGGAGTTGCTGGAAATCTGCTCAAAAAAAAGCAGTACTGCAAAAAGAGGGCGTAATACTAGCATAAAATCTGCATGACCAAAGGCTGAACTGCATGAGGATCTATAACTGTCATTCCAATAAAGATATTTAACAAGAGAAATTGTGGGAATTGAAAAAATAAACTCCCAATCATTCTGCAATGCTATATTTTGAGATAATTAAGATTAAGATAAAGAAAACGAGATAAATAAGGAGAATAACGATGCTCATGTTGGAGGAGATTTATAAAAGCAAAAAACCTCAGCATTCAGACTATTTTAATTTACGGATTCAACGGGGACTTAGCTGGTTTAAAAAAGCATTAGAGCTGGATGAGGAACTAGAGTTTAAGTTTATTAGCCTGTGGATCAGTTTTAATTCGATCTATGCACAAGAAACAGAGGTTCGTCAGGATCAACAAAGCCTGCATCAATTTCTGGAAACCCTCTGTCAAAAAGATGTGGAACAAAAACTTCAGCATATTGTCTGGGAAAAATATAGCCAGCCAATTTCTGCACTGCTGGATAGCCCTTATACCGATCAAGGTTTCTGGGATTATCGCCATCATAAAGTCAGTCTGGAAAGCTGTCGTGAAGCATTAGACCAGCAAAAGCAAAAAATACAAAAGGCTGTACAGGAACGGAATTTAAGTGAAATCTTATTGGTGATTTTTAACCGTCTTTCCACCTTGCATTATCAGCTTATGCAGGGCGGTGCGACTTATCAGAGCTCATTTAACGTCAAACAGCTCCAAGACAGTTGCCGGGTTCTGGCCGGGTTGCTGCCCACTTTTATCTGCATCCTTTTGGAAAATGCAGCGACTTGGGATTCGGGTAAACCTTATTACCCAGTGGTACAAGTCAGCTAAATTTTTTAAGCTTTTGCTCGATGTTGTTGCCATTGATCGATCAGCGCAAACAGGCTGGCGCATAGTGCCAAGCCAAGTCCAAACAGACAGGTCATGCTCCAGCCACCATGATGCCAGGCATAGACCCCCAGAGCTGAACCACAGGCACCACCAATAAAATACAGCGTCATGTAAATAGAGTTTAGTCGTGATTTGGCATCCGGGCGCAAGCGGAAAATCACGTTCTGATTACAGCTATGAGTAATCGCCAGACCTAGGTTAATCAGGGCATAACCCAGAATATAACTGAGCAGTGATACGCCACCAAAATATAAAAATAGCCAGCTTCCTGCCAGAATTGAACAGCCAATCCAGGTCAGGATCTTGATATAGCCACGATCCGCCCATTTGCCAATAACTTGAGTCGATAGCGCACCGAAAACACCAACTAGGGTTACTAGGCCCACCATCACATCAGAAAGATGAAAAGGTTTTTGGGTCAGCAGCAGGGCAATGGTCGAAAACAGCATGCTCATGGCGGCAAAGGCACATGCACCAATCAGGGAACGTAAGCCCAGTCGCGGTTCCTCACGCAGTAACATACCCATCGATTTAAAAATCGCTGCATAGCTGATTTGCATACGCGGCATGCTGGGTAATTGTCCTTTTAAATAAAAGCCCAAAACCAGCAGTGCCATACTGCTGAGCGCATAAATGGTTTTCCAGTGAAACAGGTCAGAAAGCAATCCGGCAATACTGGTCGACAATAAGATACCGACTAATAAGCCACTCATGAGAAAACCGACCACTTCTCCGGTTTTTTCAGGTCGGACAGCCATCGTAGCTAAAGGAATCAGAATCTGGGCAGCAACAGAAAATAGCCCGGCAATAATAGTCCCCACCCAGAGCATCGGCAGGTTGACTGCTGTGGCACAGATCAGCAAGCCTAATGCGGCACCAAACATCAAGAAAGGAATGAGTCTGGACTTATTCAGCATGTCTCCCAAAGGCACAATAAACAGCAGGCCCAAGGCATAAGACACCTGCGCAAAGGTCACGGTCAGCGCCACTTGGGATTCTGGTACCTGATAATATTGCTGAATTGAGGAGATAAGCGGTTGGCAATAATAGTTTGCACCTGCACATAAACCACATGCGATCGCCATCAGCCATAACAGAGATTTATTTTGACTGATATCGAGAGGAGGAGACATGGCAAGTACCTTAAGCTCAGGGAGAATTTTTATAAAGAACATCAAAGATGATGCAGAAGTTGCAGGCACTATAGGCGAAAACCCGTCAGGATAAAAGTAGAAAAATAGTGCAAAGTACTCGCACTCATAGAAGAGAAATGCCACAAAAAAGTACTTTTCTGGATTGATAAGAGATGAAAATTCGCTAGAAATTTAACTTTTTCACTTAAGAAAATGTACGTGGAAGCGCTTTGTATTAAGTCATCTCATTTAAGACCAAGTGACAGAGATCAATCTGAATCAGTGATTGCCCAAAATTGGTGCAAAATGAAGAATTTGTAAATCTGACAGTGGACTGAGTATTAATATAATAAATGTTGCAGAATATTTTTTTCACCTATTTCAGGCAAGTCTTAAGACTTGAGCTGAATAAGTCAAATAAGTGAATCCCAAATCAATTTTTTCATCATCAATTCATATTTTTTATGAGTGAAAAATGAAAAAGTTATAGGAAAACAGTATTTTTAGATCTTAAAAATGAATATTCCAAAGTGGATTAAATTTGTCAAAAAGGTCAAAAACAGAAAACTGCCTTAGAAAAGTGCCTTAATTTAGGCTTTATCAGTTCATTTGAAATAAAGGTTTGCTGAGCAGGAAAAATGAAATATTTGTCAGAATGATCAATGTAACAAAATACAACAAAAAATAATCTAATAAAAAATAACCAGGAAAACAGGCATCGTTCAAGAGAATGAATATCGTTTATAAATTCAGCAAATCAAAATAATCAGACTGAATTAATAAATGCTATATGACAGCATCATTTTTATGAATCATCAGTTCAAAATATGGGTATTTATTAAATAAATAATAGGTAGTAATTTCTAGAAGTTTAATTAGAATCCAAAAATTCAACAAAAACACATCCTGAGGGGAAGCACCGTAAATCACGGTGTTTACTTAAGAAAAAATTAGCTTGAGGGACGCTCATGCAGATTGGAATTCCAGCCGAAACTGTCGTCGGTGAAAATCGCGTCGCTGCGACGCCTGAGACAGTAAAGAAATTGATCAGCGCTGGTCATAGTGTGGTGATCGAACGTGGAGCAGGTGTTAAAGCTGCTTACATCGACAGTGCCTATGAGCAAGTTGGTGCCAAAATTACGGATGATGCCTACACCGGTAGCCAGATAGTTTTGAAAGTTCGTGCACCGAAGGGTGAGGAAATTCAAAAGCTGTCAGCCAACACCACGGTTGTAGCGATGTTTGACCCATACCGCAATACCGAGCTTGACCAGTTCGCGGCACAGAATGTGTCTGCATTTGCTCTTGAGCTTTTGCCACGTACTCTATCACGTGCGCAAAACATGGACGTATTGTCTTCGCAAGCGAACCTTGCAGGTTATAAATCAGTGCTTTTAGCTGCTGCTGAATATCAGCGCATGTTCCCTATGCTGATGACAGCGGCAGGTACGGTAAAACCGGCTCGTGTCGTGATCATGGGTGTCGGGGTAGCAGGCCTTCAAGCAATTGCAACAGCGAAACGCCTGGGTGCAGTCGTAGAAGCAACTGACCTTCGTCCGACTGCCAAAGATCAGGTTGAGTCTTTGGGTGGTAAATGGCTAGACGTGCCAATGTCTCCTGAAGAGCAGGCACGTGCTGATGAAGCAGCTAAAAACGGTTATGGCTGGATGCCAGGTGAACAGTACATCAAGGATCAGGCAGCGATTGTCGATAAAGCGGTATCGAATGCCGATATCGTGATTACCACTGCATTGTTACCAGGTCGTGATGCACCACGCTTAATCCGTGCTGAAACTGTAGCCAAGATGAAACCAGGCTCAGTGATTCTGGATATGGCAGTGGAATCAGGCGGTAACGTGGAAGGTTCTAAGTGCGGCGAAACTGTTGTGACTGAAAATGGTGTGAAGATTCTGGGTGTTCCAAATATTCCATCAACGGTGTCGACTGAAGCGTCAGCGCTATATGCACGTAACGTGTATAACTTTGTTGAAACACTTTTTGATGCAGACAAGAACTTTGTCCTGAATCAGGAAGATGAAATTCAAAAAGCCCTACTTGTCACTCACGGCGGCCAAGTGCTGTTAAAACGTGGTTAAGGAGCAGACTCATGGTTGAAACAATTACGATTTTCGTCCTGGCCATCTTCGTGGGTTACTACGTGGTTTGGGGGGTAACACCAGCACTACATACGCCATTGATGGCGGTGACCAATGCCTTGTCTTCGATCATTATCGTGGGCGCAATGATTCAAACCGTTGGCCTGCCAATGGTGGGCGTTGAAGGCAGTGTGGATTTCCAGACCATTAACGTGGTGAGTGTACTGGGGGCAATCGCAGTATTTCTGGCGAGCATTAATATTTTCGGTGGCTTTGCCGTGACTGCACGTATGCTGGAAATGTTCAAACCTAAGCAAAAGAAAAAAGAGGGTTAAACCATGGAATTTATTCGAGAGTATGCGGATTGGTTCTACCTGATTGGCGCCGTTCTTTTTATCTTAACGCTACGTGGTTTGTCTGGTCCTAAAACTGCAATTGCAGGTAACCGCTACGGTATGATTGCCATGGCGATTGCTGTAGTCACCACATTCTTTGTCGCTGAAAATCCAGTAGTCTGGATGATTCTTGCAGCAATGGCGGCGGGTGCAGTAGTGGGTATTGCGCGTGCACGTACTGTACCAATGACCCAGATGCCAGAAACAGTAGCACTCATGCACTCACTGGTGGGTCTGGCTGCGGTACTGATTGCAGTTGCCGCAATTATCCATAACAACAAGCTGGTTGAATTGGGTCCGGACCTGTTAGCTGCAAATGGTGTGACTTTCCATGAAATGAGCAAAGTTCACCTGTTTGAACTGTTTGTGGGCTGTTTTGTGGGTGCGATTACCTTTACTGCTTCTGTATTTGCATACGGTAAGCTGGCTGCAAAGAAATGGGCAAAAACCATTTCAGGTGGCTGGGTAAAACCGGTTCAGGCTCTGATCTTTATTGCAATGCTGGCAGCAGGGATTCACTTCTTCCTGACAGGTAGCATGACATCTTTCTGGGCAATGACTGGTCTTGCACTAGCATTTGGCTGGGTATGGATTGCGCCAGTAGGCGGCGGTGATATGCCGGTTGTGGTTTCGCTGTTGAACTCATTCTCAGGCTGGGCAGCAGCAGGGATTGGTTTCACACTTGAAAACAACATGCTGATCGTTGCGGGTTCGCTGGTCGGTTCTTCAGGTGCGATTCTGTCTTACATCATGTGTAAAGCGATGAACCGTTCAATCATCAATGTATTGTTTGGTGGTGCGATGGGCGGTGCAGCTGCACCGACAGCAGCTACGGGTGCACAAGTGCAACGTAACTACCGTTCAGGTTCTGCAGATGACGCTGGCTTCCTGATGTCAAATGCAGACAGCGTTGTCATTGTACCGGGTTATGGTATGGCACAAGGCCGTGCACAAAACGCAGTAAAAGAGCTGGCAAACTTGCTGAAAGAGCAGGGCGTGACTGTACGTTTTGCGATTCACCCGGTTGCCGGTCGTATGCCTGGTCATATGAACGTATTGCTTGCAGAAGCTGATGTTCCTTATGAAGACATTCTGGAAATGGATGAGATTAACTCGGACTTCCCGGCAACTGACGTAGTACTGGTTATTGGTGCAAACGACGTTGTAAACCCGGCTGCAAAAGACGATCCGAACTCACCAATCTACGGCATGCCAATTCTGGAAGCTCATAAGGCACGCACCATCATGGTCATCAAGCGTTCTATGGCGACCGGTTATGCAGGTCTGGACAATGACTTGTTCTATAACGACAAGACCATGATGATTTTCGGTGATGCGAAGAAAGTTGTGGAAGATATGACTAAAGCGATTAATGGTACAGGTCACTAAGACTTTCCATTCGCTGGATTATCTTAAATCCTCCTTTTAAAAGGAGGATTTTTCTATTTAAATAAGAGAGAAATTTTCCCTCCTATATAAAAGATGAATCGGGAAGAATTACAAAATAAAATTAGCTACGGTGTTTTATTTTTAGAAAATTGATCTGGATAAAATTGCAACAAAACGTTTAAAAAATAGGCTGACTAATTAAATCTGATCAAAAAACGAATTCATTAAAGTTTTTGACCCATAAATTTCTTTTTCGATTCAAGTTAAACAATATAAAAAAAAGCGACCTACATAGGTCGCTTTTTTTGAATATTCGATGTTTATGCTACAGAATCTGCAGGATTGCGCCATAGGCTTTCTAGGTCATAGAATTTACGCGCTGTAGGCAGCATGCAGTGCACTACAACAAAACCTAGATCAATCAGGATCCATTCTGCATCACGTTCGCCTTCGATACCAAGCGGACGGAAACCTGCTTTACGTGCTTCTTCAGCAACATTATCTGCAAGTGATTTGATATGACGGGTTGATGTACCGCTTGCAATCACCATGGCATCTGCCACGTTACTGATGCTAGCAACATCAAGCTGAACAACTTCTTTAGCCTTTACATCTTCGAGGGCTGCATGTACAACTTTCAAGCATGCGTTTACTGCTTGTGCATGAGAATTCATAGTGTGATCGTGAGAATTAGAAGCGCTGGGCGATGGTTCTAAATTCATAGGGAGTATAATTTCCTAACAATTATGCATGATCTAATATAGCGGTTTTAGCCCAAAATTTCAAATGCACCTTCCGCCGCTTTAGTCATACTCCGGGAAGAACTGTTCTTTCCAGCCAAAGGATTCTTCCGAAGTCCCCAGAGGTTTATATTCGGCTGCGACATAACCATTGTATTGGCTATTCTCTAACCATTGAAAAATCTCATAATATGGAATGGAAGCGGTATTGGGTTGATGACGCCCCGGGCAGTCTGCAAACTGGATATGACCAATCTCTGCAATATTTTCTTTTAAGGCTTCAAGTACATCTTCACCCATCATGGCCATATGATAACAGTCATATTGCATTTTCAAGGCAGGATGATTGACAGCTTCCAGCATCTCCTGAGCTTGGGCCACATTCTGAATCAGGAAACGTGGCATGTCCTGACCGTTGATCATTTCAAGGACCGGCTGAATCTGATAATCAGAGAGCATGGAGCAGGCAATTTTCAGATTACTCGCCAAGGTGTTCAGGCAAGGAAGCAGGTCACAATCCAGTGGCTGTTTGCCGGCCAGAATATTGACACTTGGCACATTCAGAGCAGTCGCATATTGAATGGCCTGCTCTACAGCATGACGAAACTCGATTTCCTGTCCAGGAATACCGGCCAGACCGTGTCCACCTTGCATCAGATCACCAGCAGGCACATTAATCAGGCAGATGTCCAGATCATGCAACTGAAGCTGCTGCTGAATCTGCTCAATGCTCAGTTCATAGGGAAACTGGATTTCCACATGTTTAAAACCGTGCGCATGAGCCAAGGCAAAACGTTCTAACAAAGGTACTTCCGTAAAAATCATGGAGAGGTTAACGGCGAGTTTGGTCATGGACTTTTCCTTGCTCAAGGCAGAATATTGAAATGAAATATTTAATGGTCTACGTGCTTGATTACAGTAGCCAGATCGGCCTCAGCAAATCCGTCTTGCTGATGGGCTTTGAGCTGAGACAGGGCCTGGCTTGCCACAGGGATATCCAAAGATAAAGTAGCAGCCAGTTGCACCGCATTGTTCAGGTCTTTCGACAGTGTCTGCACTTTCCATTGCACGGGTTCAAACGTCTGGCTGGCCATACGTGGGGCCAGAATCTGAAAAGGCTTGGAGTCAGCAAAACCACCGGCTAATGCTGGTGCAAGCAGGGCAGTATCTACACCGGCACGATCGGCCAGGGCCACTGCTTCAGCGATCAGGGTACTGTTCGCCGCTACAATCAGCTGGTTACAGATTTTAGTCGCCTGACCGGTTCCCGTATCACCCATGCGAGTGACACGTTGTGAAAGCACGGTATAGATGGGATCAAGTGCGGTAATAGTTTTTGCATCACCACCCGCGAAGATGACTAGCGTGCCTTGTTCTGCACCGGCTGTACCGCCAGACACAGGAGAGTCAATCCAGATTACTTGTTTGGCTTTAGCCTCTTCAGCCAGAGTTTTAGTTTGATGTACGGAAAGACTGGAAAAATCGACAATAACCTGTCCAGCCACCAGATAGGGCTGAATCTGCTCAAAGACCGATTGCACTGCGGCATCATCTGCCAGACAAGTCAGAATAACCGGATAATTTGCAATTTGATCTAGAGATAGCGGAGTGGCTCCAAGAGCAAACAAAGGATCGCGGACACTGGCCGTACGGTTCCAGACTGCAACTTGAAAACCTGCTTTTAGCAAGCGGGTTGCCATACGACTGCCCATGAGTCCCATACCTAAAAAGGCAATTTTGCTATCACGATCGAATTGCATCTTATCTCTCATCTCTTGATTTTGCTTCAGCCATAATTATCGATATTGACGTGGTACAAACTGCACGTCCGGATTTTTATCCTTCTTGCGTGCCAGTTGGCTGTTTTTACCGAGTAACAGTTTAAGCTGCCAGATTTTTTCCATACGCAATGACTTGTTGGGTTTGTGCTCCATCGCATCCAGCACAAATTTAGAGGCCATCAAGGCATCTGGAGAGCGTTGTAACATTTCTTCAGCCAAAGCTTGTGCTTTTGCTAATGGCTGTTCATCAACATGGGTGATCAGGCCAATTTCTTTGGCATAGGCACCTTCAAAAATACGTGCGGTTAAGGTCAGCTCTTTGGCCAGATCAATCCCGATCAGACCTTTGAGTGAACGCGTTAATCCCATGTCTGGTACTAGGCCCCAACGAGTTTCCATAATTGACATTTTGGTCGCAGGATGCGCGATCCGGATATCCGCAGCCAGCGCAAGTTGCATACCTGCACCAAAGCAGAAACCTTCAATGGCTGCAATGACGGGGACAGGCAGTTCCTGCCAGACCAGAAAAGCTTTCTGGAATAAGCTCTGTCCAGGACGGATCAGTTCCCAAGCCGCATAGGCCCGATTTTTAGGATTATTTAAATCGGCCAAGTCAATGCCGGCACTAAAGACCTGCGCTTCACCGGTTAAAATGACACAACGCACTGACTTGTCTTTTTTAATCCGGTTCGCAATCTGCACCAGTTCACGCAGCAGGGCAAAGCTCATAGCATTACGTTTGTCTGGACGGCTGAGAGTAACCGTGGCAATTCCATTATTTTTTTCAAAGCGCACAAGTGACATGGTATTCATCCTTAATTTTTCTGTAAGCGAGCATAGCATGAGCAATCTGTGCTTGCATGACAGCGCAGTCATACAGATATGAGTGATTAAAACAACAATGATTTAACCACTATGCTTGTTTAAGATTTGCTGGGCTGCCTGTTCTACCTGCTCAATTACGGCTTTCAGTTCATCCAGATATTTCAATACTTCCTGAACAAAACTGTCATCAGCCTTACGGCGTTCCTTACGCAAGGTCGAGACAAACTGCTCAAAACTTCCGGTAACTTTTTGCAGAGTCGGTGTGCCGACATAACGAGTAGCCCCATAGAGACGGTGCAAAACATGTTCCAGCTGCGGAAAATCTTCCAGCTCAATTAATTGCTCAATTTCATCCAGCTCTTTTTCAAAACTGTCGACCAGCATGCTGAGCAGATCGACTGCCAGATCTTCTTTATTGGCCGCCAGTTGCAGGCTTTGCTGCCAGTCCAGAATATTCGGATCTAGCGCATCAATGACATTGGCACGTTCCAGCACCGGAATCTTTTTAAAACTCTCAGTCGTCCAATGCGTCAGGATCTGCACGATCTGATCAATCTGAATAGGCTTAGTGACATAATCATCCATACCATTTTGTAGCAGTTTCTGTTTCTCATCGGAAAGGGCATGTGCCGTCAGGGCAATAATCGGCAGACGCTGATGATTTTCAAAAGTTGATTCCAGTGAACGGATTGCACGCGTGGTATCGATACCGGACATCACTGGCATCTGGATATCCATAAACACCAGATCAAAAGATGGCAGGCCCTGTTCATAACGAC
This sequence comes from Acinetobacter sp. NIOH-H-8, assembly GCF_046635365.1. NCBI lineage: Bacteria > Pseudomonadati > Pseudomonadota > Gammaproteobacteria > Moraxellales > Moraxellaceae > Acinetobacter > Acinetobacter sp. NIOH-H-8. The sequence continues at coordinate 58,158 of NZ_JBHDVN010000009.1, read as the reverse complement.
TCTGAATGATATCAATCGCTTCCTGTCCGCTAATGGCTTTGGTTGTGGTGACATTCAGTTCGGCCAGTAAGGCTTCTAGAACAATCAGGTTCGGCAGATGGTCATCAACGGCCAGAATATGCAGTCCCTGACCATTAAAGTCTTCATGCTGTTCCTGATCGAAGACGGGTTGATTGCCGAGTAGCTGAATCAGGGCACTACGACTCAGGGGCTGATGCAGGGCACGGGCACGATGGTCATTCAGCATGTTCGGATCAAGCTGCATCTGATAACCATACACAGCCAGATGTCCCTGATAGCGAGAGCGAATCTCTGTCAGTAGAGCCTGGCTATCGCCACTATGGTCGACAATCAGCCAGGTATTCTCGATATTTTGTAAATGGTTCAGACGACTGAACAGATCCAGAATGGACGTCGACTCAATATGTTTGACGCGATAATTTTCCAGATAATGTCTCAAAACATTCGCTGTTGCCGGATGGGCAAGATAAGACACAACGGTCAGATCACTGAAGTCCGGATGTTCATGAACAATATCTTCATCCACCGGGAATTGGGCGGTAAACCAGAAGGTTGAGCCTTTTTCTGTTGGAGCGCGTTCCTGGTTATCTTCAAAGCCGATTTGACCATGCATCAGGTGAACCAGCTGTTTAGAAATGGCCAGTCCTAGACCTGTACCACCGAATTGGCGGGTGACCGAGGTATCGCCTTGCGAGAACGATTCAAACAGTTTCTTGCGGTCAGTTCCGCTCAGGCCAATGCCGCTGTCCTGAACGCTAAAATGCAGCAGACACTGCCCAATATCATCGTGCTCCATGCGTGCCCGGACAATGATTTCGCCATCAGGAGTAAACTTGATCGCATTGGAAATCAGGTTGGTCAGAATCTGTTTAAAGCGCAGTACATCACCAATCACATGTTTTGGCACATTGTCTGCAAAATAGAATGCCATATCGATATGCTTCTGTGCAGCCAGTGGCGAGAGCATATCCATCACATCGAAAATAGCTTCTTCCAGATCAAAAGGTGCGGTTTCCAGTTCCAGTTTGCCAGCATCAATCTTGGAGAAATCCAGTACATCATTGATCAGGGCCAGCAGATGTGCAGAAGATTTGCGGATGGTCTGCAAGTACAGGCTTTGCTCATTGCTAAGATTGCCTTGACGCAGCAGCAGGTGAATAAAACCATCAATACTATTCAGTGGTGTACGTAATTCATGGGAAATATTGGCCAGAAACACCGACTTGGCCTGGTTAGCCGAAATCGCCTGGTCACGTGCCTGACGATAAGTAATATTTTGAACTTCTAAAGTATCTAGAGTACGGCGCAAATCATCTTCAGTCTGTTCGGTATGCTCACGCAATTCCAGAAAACTGAAATGCAGACGTTTCACCACATTGGCAATATCACGCTGCAAAAGACGCAATTCACCGGTACTGTTAATTACCATATGCTGATCTAGGGTATCGGCATTTAGGCGTTGTAGCTGCATGCGAATTTCATACATTGGCGCAATCCAGCGACGAGAATAGAAATTCAGACATAATAACAAGAGCAATAAGGTCAATAAGCCGGTCGCAATCAAAACGATCAGAACCCGGTAGCGGGCAATTTCTAAGGGCTGATTGTCCAGTTCAATCGCCAGCCAGCCTGCATTCATGCCATTTTCATTTACTTTGACTGCATAAATATGATTACTTTTATCTAATATCGGGCCAACAAAATTGCCATCTTTTTTAAAGTCCGGCCAAGGCGCCTGTTCCTGAAAACCAATGCCGAGTTTACTTTTGCCATTTTCATCCAGAATAGCCGCACGAACCAGATGCTTTTCATTCAGCATATTTTGCATGGCGTCATGAGCTTGTTCATATTGCCATGGATAAAGGCTCAAAATGTCCAGCGCATATTCAGAAGTGGCCTGAAAACGGGTCAGAATCGCAATGGCCATCTGCTTTTGCTGGGCACGGGCCGCATTGGAAGTTTCCGAGATGACCAGAGCAGCACCAACACAGGCCAGAATAGTAATGGGTACAAAAATCAGTGCAATCAGCTGTCCATAAGCATGATTTAAGTGTAGGCGTTTAAACAGCTTTTTATTGATATTTGACATGATTCAAGCAGTATTTTCCTTATGCTTTGCATATTAGCATGCTTTAAATCTACTGTTAAAATTTCAGTATTATTTTTCTAAAGCTTCAGATTAAGGCAGAAAATAAGAACCATTGCGCTGAACAATCATTATGGGTGTTTGAGTAAATCTTTTCAGGGGTAGAGGTAAGCTAAGTTACTGTCATGATTAAGGAGTTTTATCAAGCTAAAACAGGATGAATTGGCCATGCCGATTGTGATTTATACAGTTTTATGCAAAAGCATTGCTATAAATGGGTGCAGGGAAATGCATTTTTTCATACAATAGCCGCACCTCGATATAGGTGCAAATAATGAGTAATACCACCCCTGATTTTCAAGCAGACGAATTTTTACTGGACCATTATGTAGGCAAAACGCCACTGGTGCGTTTGCAGCGTCTGGCTAGTCACACTCAAGCCACAGTACTTGCAAAACTCGAAGGAAATAATCCGGCAGGCTCGGTCAAGGACCGTCCAGCGTATAACATGATCATGCAGGCGGAAAAGCGCGGACAGATCAAACCGGGTGATACCTTGATTGAGGCGACCAGCGGAAATACAGGGATTGCATTGGCGATGGTTGCGGCCATGCGTGGTTACAAGATGCAGCTGATTATGCCGAATAACATGAGCCAGGAACGTAAGGACGCAATGCGTGCTTATGGTGCTGAACTGATTGAAGTGACCAAAGAGCAGGGCATGGAAGGTGCACGTGATCTGGCCTTGCAAATGCAGGCTGAAGGTAAAGGTCTGGTGTTAAACCAATTTGGTAACCCGGACAATGTCGAAGCGCATTACCTGACCACAGGTCCTGAAATCTGGCAGCAAACAGGTGGCAAAATTACACACTTTGTCAGCTCAATGGGTACTACAGGTACGATCATGGGCGTATCTAAATATCTGAAAGAAATGAATCCGGATATTCAGATTGTGGGCCTACAGCCATCTGATGGTTCTAGTATTGCCGGTATCCGTCGCTGGCCAGAAGAATATTTGCCAACGATTTTTGATCGTAGCCGTATCGACCGTATTATCGATATTCCACAGATTGAAGCGGAACGCACCATGCGTAAACTGGCGCAAAAAGAAGGTATCAGTGCCGGTACATCTTCTGGCGGTGCAGTTTGGGCATCCATCAAGCTCGCAGAAGAAAATCCGGATGCAGTAATTGTATGTATTATCTGTGACCGTGGTGACCGTTACCTGTCTACAGGCTTATTCTCTGTACAAGACCCTGAATAATTTTTGAGAAATCTTTTATGCGCCTGCCTGTTTTAACTTTCGATATTGAAACCCAAACCGATCTTAAATCAGGCGCGCATCTGTTTGGTCTGGATCTGCCCGAGGCTGATCTGGATCAGGCCCTGACCAAGTTACGCCGTCAGGAATCAGGCTCGGACTTTCAGCGTCTGCCTTTGCATGAGATTGTCTGTATTTCCGGTTTATGGATGGATGAACAGGGTATGCGCCTGTTTTCTTTCAGCCGTGAACAATACAGTGAAGCAGAGATTTTAAAAAAATTCTTATCCATTTTTGAAAAGCGTCATCCAACTCTAGTCAGTTGGAATGGCTCACAATTTGACCTGCCGGTTATTCTTTATCGGGCCATGTATCATGGTTTATCTGCCCCAAGTCTGTTCGATCAGGGCGAAATCGATACGCAAAAGCGTTATAATAACTACCAGAATCGTTACCATCAGCGTCATGTTGATTTGATGGATGTTATGGCCATGTTTCATGCCCGTCATTTTCAGAAACTGGATGATGTTGCTCATTTACTGGGTTATCCAGGCAAGCGTGGTGATGGTGGCTATCATGTACCTGAATATGTACGTAACCAGCAATGGAACGCACTCACCAGCTATTGCGAAGGTGATGTGCTCAATACCTGGTTGGTCTATATTCGCTGGCTGTTGCTAAAAGGCCAGTTGATGTTGCCTGATTATCAGCATCTGGTGCAGAGTACGATTCAATATCTGTATACCCAGCCGCAACATGCAGATTTTTTATCAGTCTGGCGTGAAACCTCACAAAGAACTGAATTTACCCGTTTTGATTTTCCCATCTCCACATCCTAGGTTTTCATGAAACGTCGAGCACAACCACGTCCAGCACCGCAATCCGAGTATATTTTTCAGGTTGAATCACTCTCACATGAAGGACGTGGCATCGCTCACTATGGTTCACATCGGGATCATCCGCTTGAAAAGCATGGCAAGAAAGTCTTTATCCGTTATGCCTTGCCGGGTGAAACCGTTCGTGCCCGCATTACCCGTGAAGTCAAAAAACTGGAAGAGGCGGATAGTCTTGAGTTACTCAGTGAGGCTTCCGAGATCAGGGTCAAACCTGTGTGTCCGCATTTTGGCGTATGTGGTGGCTGCAATATGCAGCATATCCATCCAGATGCACAGATTGAACTTAAGCAGAATGTTCTGAAATCACATTTGCAGCATTTTGCCGGGATTCAGCCTGAAGAATGGTTGCCACCGCTACGTTCACAACGTGAAGATTACCGTCGTAAAGCCCGGATTGGGGTGCGCTATCTGCCTCAAAAAGACAAGCTGGTGGTCGGTTTTCGTGAAAACCAGTCCAATAAGCTGACTTCGATTGACCGCTGCATGATCCTGGATCGCGAGTTTGGATCGGTTACACGTCTTAAACAATTGCTCCAAAGTCTCGATGGTCAGGCAGATATTGGTCATATAGAATTGGCTATGGGTGATCATGACATTGCGTTGCTTATTCGTGAAACCGCAGAATTATCGGTAACAGATGTCAACCGATTACGCCAATTTACGTTAGAGAAAGGTTGGCAGCTTTATTTGCAACCTGCAGGCCAAGATTATTTGAAGCGGATTGATGAGCCTGAACAGGCAGCACGCTTACACTATGGTCTTGATGACTTTGATGTGGAATTCGGTTTTAATCCATTGGACTTCACTCAGGTCAATTCAACGATCAATCCGCAGATGGTGCGTTTGGCATGTGATTTGCTTCAATTACAGCAAGGCGAACGCGTTCTGGATCTGTTTTGTGGATTAGGAAACTTTTCTTTGCCACTGGCGCGCTGTGTTGGTGCGTCTGGTCAGGTGGTTGCGGTTGAGGGGAGTGAGGAAATGGTGCAACGTGGTGCAGAAAATGCTAACAATAATGGTATTGCACAAGTTTCGTTCTATTCACAAGATTTAACCAAAGATTTTTCGCACCAGTCTTGGGCAAATCAAGGATTTGATGCATTATTAATCGACCCGCCACGTGCTGGAGCAGAAGAAGTCATGCATTATATTCCTCAGTTTGGTGCCAAAAGAATCGTTTATGTGTCATGTAATCCCGCTACGCTCGCAAGAGATGCAGGGCTACTGGTACAACAGGGTTATCAGCTAACGAAAGCCGGTGTGATGGATATGTTTACACATACCGGACATGTCGAGTCGATTGCCTTGTTCGAAAAAGAAAATTAAATAAACGATCAAAGAGATGATGTATCTAAAAGTAGGAGAAGGGTATGGTCACAGTACGTGAGCAACTGCCTGGGCGGCTCAATGAGTTGTCACAGGAGGCGACTGTAGAACATGCCGAACAAGCACAGCAGGATCTGACTGAATGGTTAGATCGGGTTCGTGGCATATTAGACGGGGCTCCCCTGAAGCAGCTCGAAGAAGTTGCCCGTTTAACCTTAGAAAAAGAGCTACAAAGTACAGTTCAGCATCGCTCTAATACCTTCTATACCGGTATTGAAATGGCGGATATTCTCGCGCATCTCTATGTCGATGAAGATACCTTATCCGCTGCCATGCTTTACCGCGCAGTACGTGAAGGCGTCATGCCACTGGCAGAAGTGCAGGAAAAATTCGGTGAACAGGTCTACAGCCTGGTCAAAGGCACGCTGTCCATGGGTAAGCTGTCTGAGCTGATTGAAAAAAATAAACGCCTGGAAGATCACTTTAATAATAACCAGCGTGAACATCTGTCTGGCATTTACAAGATGCTGATTTCAGTGACAGAAGATGTCCGCGTCGTGTTAATCAAGCTGGCAGAACGTACCTATGCACTGCGCGAACTGGCCAATTCTTCACGTGAACGGCAAGAACGGGTCGCACGAGAAATTCTCACCATTTATTCTCCTCTAGCGCATCGTCTCGGGATTGCCCAATTGAAATGGGAACTCGAAGATCTGGCCTTCCGCTATCTGGCGCCGGAACGCTATAAAGAAATTGCCTCTCTGCTGAATGAAAAGCGTCTGGAACGTGAACAATATATTCAGTTCGTGATTGATACATTGCGTGAAGAGCTGGCAGAACACGGCATTGAAGCTGAAATTAATGGCCGGGTGAAGCACATTTATTCGATCTATCGGAAAATGAAAAGCAAGAGCCTGAGCTTCGACCAGCTGTATGACATCCGTGCGCTGCGTGTACTGGTGAAAAGCGTACCTGAGTGTTATCACACGCTCGGGATCGTACATCAATTGTGGCGACATATTCCGCATCAGTTTGATGACTATATTACCAATCCGAAGGCCAATGGTTATCGCTCTTTACACACAGCTGTGATTGCGGAAAACAAGTCACTTGAAGTGCAGATTCGTACTTATACGATGCATGAAGAGGCTGAACTTGGCGTATGCTCACACTTCAACTATAAGGAAGGTTCGAAAAATACCGATACTTCCTTTAATCATCGTCTGCACTCCCTGCGTGCAGTGATTGAGCATTATCAAGAACGCAATGAAGCCAGCGCACATAAGGATGAAGAAGAGGAAGTTGAAAATTTTGAACACATTCAAGATTTTGAAGGCTTTGAAAAAATCTATGTGTTCAGCCGTGATGGTGATATTAAAGAGTTGCCGCGGGGTTCAACTGTGCTCGACTTTGCCTATCACGTGCATACGGAAGTCGGCAACAAATGCTATGCAGCCCGGGTCAACCAGCGCTATGTGCCTTTAACCTATGCCTTGAAAACTGGTGAACAGGTCGAGATTCTGACCAAGAAAGACCGTGAACCGAATCGGGACTGGTTGGTTAATTCACTGGGTTATATCAAGACTGCACGTGCCCGTGACAAGTTACGTCACTGGTTCCGTCAGCAGGATCGCAGTAAGAACCTGGAAGTGGGTCGTGAAATTCTGAATAAAGAATTGGCACGTCTGGCAATTCATCCAAAATCAATTGATCTGGGTGATTATTGCAACCATTTTAATGTGAAGAGTGGTGAAGACATTCTGATTGGTCTGGTGAATGGTGATATCAGCCTGCATGCCCTGATCAATCAGGTCAATCGCCATATGCATCTGGATCAGGATGAGCCTGAACTGGTGCTGAAACCAGCCTTGAATCCGCGTGCCAGCCATACTTTATCTGCACATGGTATTCTGATTGATGGTCTGGATAACGTGGAACTGCATGTAGCCCAATGCTGTCAGCCGGTGCATGGTGAATCGATTGCGGGTTATATTACACTGAATCGCGGTGTAAGCATCCACAAGGTAGCTTGTCCGGATTATGTACGTATGATCTCGCAGGAACCGGAACGTGCAGTAGAAGCCGACTGGGAAATGCAGCCGACTCGTGGTCAGAGCGTGCAGATTGTGGTGGAAGCCTATGACCGTCGTGGTTTACTTAAGGATCTGACTCAGGTGATTTTCTCGGATCAGATCAATATCCGTCAGGTAAATACCATTTCTGAAGCAGATGGTATTGCTAATATGAAACTGTTGATTGAAGTCAAAGGTCTGGCTCAACTTTCCAAATTATTGGCCCGTCTTGAACAGCAGCCGGGAATTATCAGTGCCCGCCGTCTGGTACAAGGTAACTGATTCTTTTTAGGTATGATTAGAAAAGCCCGCAATTCAATTGCGGGCTTTTTTGTTATAAGGTGTGCTTAAGAGGGAAAAGAGCAAATAATAAACATGAGTGCCACGGAAATATTTGAACTGAGACGAAATAATCTGGCCAAAGTGATTGATCAGTTGATTGATAGCCAGCAGTTTAAAAATGGCAAAGAGATTTGCGAGCACTTTGGTCTGTCTGCTGCTTATATTACCCAGCTATTGAACAGTAAGCGCCAGATTGGAGAAAAGGCTGCACGTGAGCTGGAGCAGCAACTGGGTTTAGAAAGTTTAATATTGGATTGTGCTGAAGCCCTTGTCATTGAAGTGGCACCTAATCCTGTAAAAATGACTTTGTTCCAGATGCAGGTTGTTGAGCAGCAAGCCTTTAAAATGAAAGTTATAGATTCGGCAGAAAATCTTGTATCTTGGCTGAAATTGGAACCTCAGTATTATGCCATACAGGTCACAGGACAATATTATTTTCCGAGCCTAAAAGCAGGCTGGTGGTTGGTCTGTGATGAGCAAGCCGTATTACAGTCATCTGGCTTGGTGTGTCTTTATTTAATTAATGGACTACAACTCATTGTGGAGCTGATTTCGGAAAGCCAAGACAGCTATCAGATCCAAAGTCTGGATGAAAGCCGCAAGGTCAGTTTCCAGAAATCTGATGTAGCTAACATCCACCCTGTGATTGCCATAGTGCCTCAGCATTCAATTTTCTTAGACCAGAAATAATTCAGCCCATCATAAGATGGGCTGAATAGCGAAAGCTAAAACGGGCAGCTTATGGAAGCTGATTTTCGTCTTCAAATTCTGGTTTCACCTGAACAATAAAGTCCTGACGATTCAGACCGCGCCACAGGGCGAAGGCTGTACCGATATAGATCGAAGAATAGGTCCCGACAAAGACACCTACAAACATCGCAATCGAGAACCATTTTAGCCCAGCACCACCCATGATCATCATAGCCACTACAACCAACAACAAGGTTACAGAAGTATGAATGGTACGGCGTAAGGTTTCAGTCAAGGCAATATTGATAATTTCAACAGGTTCGGCACCACGGATCTTACGGAAGTTCTCACGAATACGGTCAGAAACCACGATGTTATCGTTGAGTGAGAAACCGATGATCGCCAGTACTGCTGCCAAAACAGTAAGGTCAAACGGCCACTGCATCATGGCAAAAATACCAATGGTCACGATGATATCGTGGAACAAAGATAGTACTGCACCGATTGCCAGTTTGAACTCAAAGCGGATGGTGACATAGACCAGCATCAGCAACAGGGCAAGGGCAACTGCACCCGCAGAACGCACATACAGCTCGTTACCGACCTGTCCACCGACTACATCGACCTTAGGCACCTGAGCCGCATTGCCTGGCAGCTGAACTGCTGCAGTAATGGCTTTGGTAAGGTCTTCTGCTTCAATATCTTCCTGAACCGGCATACGTACCATCAGGTCACGTTCCGAGCCCAGGGTCTGCACGACAGCATCGTCAAAGCCAGCTTTGCTGAGTGCCTGAGTCACAGCTTCCGATTTTACCGGATTGGTATAGTTCAGCTCTGCTGATACACCACCGGTAAAGTCCAGACCGAGGTTCAAGCCTTTGGTCGCAATAAAGAAGATGCTGGCAACCGTCAGGATGATAGAGAACACTGCCGCAGGCAATGCAATCTTCATAAACGGAATCACGCGCTCGTCTTCAGGGCGACCGTACTGTTTCTGATTCAGTTGAGTATTTTCAGTCATCATCGATCTCCTAAATGCTCAACTTTTTCAAGTTACGTTTTTTGCCATAGATGATCTGTACGATCGCACGGGTTACGGTAATCGCCGTAAACATCGAGCAGACAATACCAATCATCAGGGTGACAGCAAAGCCTTTGATCGGACCAGTACCAATTGCGAACAGAATGAACGCTACCAGGAAGGTAGTTAAGTTCGAGTCGAAAATGGTGTTATAGGCCCGATCATAACCGGCCACAATTGCCTGTTTCGGCGAGGCGCCCCATTTCATTTCTTCCCGTATCCGCTCACAGATCAGTACGTTGGCATCGACCGCCATACCGATGGTAATCACGATACCCGCGATACCCGGCAGGGTGAGGGAAGCGCCAATCCATGACATCACTGTCAGAATCATCGCCAGGTTAACAACCAGTGCGAAGTTGGCAATCACACCAAACAGACGGAAGAATACTACCATCCAGATTGCTACCAGAATGAAGCCGATTTGAGTAGAGAGTACGCCTTTATCAATATTTTCCTGACCCAGACTTGGACCAATCACACGTTCTTCAACGAAGTACATTGGCGCAGCCAGAGCACCAGCACGTAGCATCAAGGCAAGCTCAGAAGCTTCCTGAGGTGAGTCCAGACCGGTAATACGGAATTGAGAACCCAATACTGCCTGAATGGTTGCAGCGTTAATCACCACAGATTCGGTATATGGTGTACGCACTTCAGTTTGTGCACCAGTTGCCGGATCTTCTACGTAGCTGATTTTTTGCTTGTTCTCGATGAACAGTACCGCCATACGTTTGCCTACAGCATTACGTGTGGCATCTGCCATCAATTTACCGCCAGCGCTGTCCAAAGTAATATTAACTTCAGCACCGCCAGTATCTTGGCTAAAGCCAGAAGATGCATTTTGTACGCGTTCACCGGTCAAAATACGGTTACGGTTCAGCAATAACTGACGACCACTGTCCAGAGATTCATAAGCAAATGCTTGAGTCCCTGCTGGAGCTGTACCACTTAATTGACCAGTATAAGGATCGATGTATTGATCATTCAGATCAGACACTAGACGGAATTCCAGGTTCGCCGTACGACCCAAGACACGTTTTGCTTCTGCGGTATCCTGTACACCTGGTAGTTCAACCACAATACGGTTGCTGCCTTGAGTTTGTACCAGTGCTTCAGCCACACCTAACTCGTTAATACGGTTACGTAAAGTAGTTAAGTTCTGGTTCACCGCATAAGATTCGATTTCCTGCTTACGCGTATCGGTATAGTTGAGGCGTAAAGTCGAACCGGTTTCAGTCGCCACTGCCTGCTGGTTGAATTCATTGCCATTACGGCGCAGGAAATCCATGACGGCAGCACGATCATCATTATTGGCAAACTGCACAACAATGGTGTTATTGCTTAAATTCAGGCTATTGAATTTCAGGTTGTTATCACGCAGCTGACGACGTAGGTCAGTTGCAGAGGTGTCCATGCGCTGTGCAATCGCCTTGTCCATATCCACTTCGAGCAGGAAGTGAACACCACCGCGCAAGTCCAGACCCAGTTTCATTGGTTTGGCACCAATTTTCTGTAGCCATTCTGGAGTGGTTGGAGCAAGGTTAAGTGCTACGACGTATTCATCACCTAAACCACGGCGTAAAGCTTCTTTGGCTTTCAGCTGTGCTTCACTTGAATCTACACGTAATAAAGCAGCGTTATTACTAAAGCTATTGTCGTGAGTTGCAATATTTTCAGTTGTTAAAATCTGCTCTGCTTTTTGTACGATGCCTGCGTCAATCTGAGTACCGGCTTTGGCACCCGAAATCTGTACAGCAGGTTCATCTGGATACAAACTTGGCAGGGCATATAAAGTACTGACCACCAGGACAACCAGGATCAGCACATATTTCCATGCTGGGTAACGCATTCGTTTTCTTCTTAAAATGAAAAAGTCGTGCGGGGAGCACGACTAATTTTGATTAAATGTTATTTAAAGTGCCTTCAGGCAAAACTGAGATCACACTCGCGCGTTGAACTTTGACTTCTACACCGCGGCTCAACTCAACGACTGCGAAATCACCTTCAATTTTAGTGATTTTGCCCATTAAGCCGCCTGCAAAAACGACTTCGCTGCCTACGCCAAGGCTGTCAACCAGAGCACGGTGCTCTTTGGCACGTTTTGATTGAGGGCGCCAGATCAAGAAATAGAAGATTGCAACAAAAACCGCAATCATCAAAAGGTTAGCCATCAAGCTTGGTTGTTGTGCAGCTTCACCTGCAGCGTGAGCAGTCGAAATAAATAGGCTCATTTCATTTTCCTAAAATAAAAAACTGGTGATCAACTTGATAATAAATTGACATATTCTTGCAATTTACCCTGTCTTTTTCCTCAGCGCAAATGCTGAAAGATTAATCTTGTGGACAAGGTGGAACTTCTAGGCCACGACGAGCGTAAAAGTCCTGAACAAATTCATCAAAAGTTCCGTTATCCAGCGCGTTGCGGATATCTTCGGTAAAACGCTGGTAATAACGCAAGTTATGGATGGTACCGAGCATAGAACCCAGCATTTCTCCACATTTCTCTAAATGGAACAGATAAGCGCGGGTAAAGTTCTGACAGGTATAGCAGTCGCAATGTGGATCAAGCGGGCTTTGATCATGACGGTATTGGCTGTTACGGATACGCACCAGACCATCAGTCACGAAATAATGACCATTACGTGCATTTCGGGTTGGCATGACGCAGTCGAACATGTCTACACCACGACGGATGCCTTCAACGATATCTTCCGGTTTGCCGACACCCATCAGGTAACGCGGTTTATTTTCCGGCATTTTGTTCGGAAGATAATCCAGCACCTTGATCATTTCTTCTTTCGGTTCACCGACAGACAGACCGCCAATCGCATAACCGTCGAAGTCAATCTCAAGCAGGCCTTTTAAAGATTCATCACGCAGGTCTTCATACATCCCGCCCTGAATAATCCCGAACAGGGCATTTTTATTGTTGAGTTCATCATGATGATGCTTCTTGCAGCGCTCAGCCCAGCGTAAAGACAGCTGCAAAGATTTCTGCGCTTCTTCATGTGTCGCTGGATAAGGCGTACATTCATCAAAAATCATCACGATATCGGAGTTCAGCGTATGCTGAATTTCCATCGAAATTTCAGGTGAAAGGAAAACTTTTGAACCATCAATCGGTGAGCGGAAGGTCACGCCTTTTTCTTCAATCTTGCGCATTGCACCCAGACTGAAGACCTGGAAGCCGCCTGAGTCAGTCAGAATCGGTTTATCCCATTTCATGAAACCGTGCAAGCCACCATGCTGCTTGATGACTTCAAGGCCTGGGCGCAGATACAGGTGGAAGGTATTACCGAGGATAATCTGCGCTTTAATGCCTTCAACATCACGTGGCAACATGCCTTTGACGGTGCCATAAGTACCAACTGGCATAAAGACGGGTGTCTCTACTACGCCGTGTTCAAGCGTTAAACGACCACGACGGGCACGACCCGACTGACCTAATTTTTCAAACTTCATAAGAGTTCCAAATCAAGGCGAAAAAACAGTTCGCTGATTACTAATGCGAATTAAAGGGCGCTATTTTCCTTGATTCTGACTTTAAACGCCAGCATTGTAGAGAATTCACTCTGTAATTTTATTTATCGATGAATAGAGGAAAGATCAGGTGAAAGAGGTGAGTTTGCAGAAAACTGCTGTAAACGCTGCATGATTTCTTCCCGGCTCAAGGCACAGCTGCCGTCAGGTTCAGCCGCCATGGCAGCAATATGCTGGATCAGTTTCTGGATATAGATATTGCTGTCGATAAAATAAGATTCCAGCGTCAGTAAATAGGCATCTTGCGCCACTTGCAAATAGTCATAAGGCTCTATCGTGAGCATTTGTTCCAGGTCGATCAGGATGTCTTTGTCACTTTGCGAGAGTTTTAAACGCTTATTGACTGTCAGTTGAGACAGGGTCTGTCTGGAAGCTAAAAAGTCCTGCAATAAGCGACTGTCAGAATTGAGTTCAAGTGCAGATTGGCATTCACATTCGGGCTGGGTCGGAACGCTGAGAAAAAAGATAATCGAATCTAGATCCAGACCATAAGCTTCAGAAAGTCGATGTTTGGCTTGCTTAAAAGTTTCTAGCAATAACTCCAGGTGAGTAGCGGGAAGCTGTTTTTGCTGAGCTAAGACAGGATGGCCAAAACTATGCTGGGTTTTAAAATACTCTGCCAGCAAAGTTTTAAAAGGCATGAGTTCAGATTGTGAAGAGCTTTGGCTTTTATAGCGCCATTTTCGTACATTCCAGCGATCCCGTTCGGCCAGATATTGCTGTGGATCTTCAGGGTCCTGAAAAAAGCTACGTTCTGTGGAAATCGCCAGATCATCCAGCAGTAAAAATTCATCAAAGACCAGACTACAGGCATAGATTTCATCATCCTGATAGCGGTCATACAGCTGATAAAATTCCTTGACTAGCATCTGTTGCAAGTGTTCTAAATAATCCAGCATGATTTTTTATTCTTTTTATTGGGTTTTATAAGTGTATTGCTTTATCTCTCACTCTTTCATCATAAGCCAATGTATTGCAAATCAAAAACTATAAAATGTAATGATTTTTCTCAGTGGAAGTTTGGACGATAGTCAAAGTTCTGACTCACGGTCTGGTCACGGAAAGGGCGTACTGCTTTCTTTCTGAGGAACATATTATTGATAATATTGTGCGGGAAAATCTGAATCTGGTTATTGAAGAGTTCAACATTGCGATTGTAGATGGTAATTGCAGCACCGACATTTTCATTCTGTTCTTCAATTTCATTCATCATTTTCAGATAAATGTCATTTGCTTTCAGTTCAGGGTAGTTTTCAATCACCACATTCAGGCTGCGCATCAGTTCTTTATTCAGGTTTTCAACCCGTTGTAACTGGGCAATATCGGCATCCTGAATATTCAGGTTCATAATGTTCTGACGCAGTTCAGTGACTTTCTCTAAAGTTCCTTTTTCAAAACTGGAATATTGCTCAACCAGAGGTTGCAGACCATCCAGGATTTTTAGTTTTTGCCGCTCATAGCTGGCGACATCGGACCATGCACGAATAGTGGAGTTATGATGACGCACAATGCTGTTACGAATCATGATAATGGCAATAATGACCAGAAGCGGGATAATGACAAAAACAAAAAATCCCATAAAAGTAGTCCCCAGAAAAAAATAATTATTTTAAAAATTGCGTCAGATCAGTATGTAACTTTTCCAATTCTATTAATTTAAACGTTCTGAGATGGCCACGCAATGTGGAAATATCGGTAATTTTATCGTGTTTACTGGATACCTGAAATAAATCATGTGGTCCCAGATAACAGAGCATATGGCTCTCCGGGTGAAACAGTAAATCGCCCTGACGCTGTTCAAAAAAATCCGCCAGTCGAAGTACAAAACCAGGCGTGAGCAGTTTCGCCATTTGCATCGGGTCACTACCAAAGAAATTTAATTTCTGGTTGGTGCGAATGTCGCTGCTGTGCCAGGGATGAGCATAAGGATAATGAAATTTCTTTCTGGAAGTAGTCACGGCTAGCCCCTGAATCTGGACATCAAAGACAAATACCCCCCCAAAGGTCTTTATGTACCTGGGTCAGTTTGACCGGCTGACCTTCCTTATCGCGTACCTGAACTTCGTGCACATAATGATATTGAAAGACCAGAACCTGATGTTGTTGACCATCTTCATCTTCCCAGACAGTACTGGCATAGCGTGAAATTTCATTACTCAGAGAGCCTTGATTAAATACCGGGAAAAGACGTTTTAAATGGCTAATAAAATGTAGGGGATTGAGCGGAATCGAGATATGTTGTGGCTGCTTCTGAAAAGCCAGCTGGTATTTTTTGGCGAGCGCCTCATCTTCCAAATAGCGAATGACTTCATCCAGTGGCTTTCGATGTTCATAGCTGATATAAGCCCAGAATATTAGTAGACAGCCGAAGAAAACACCGCTTTGCATCCAGATGTTGGCAGGCGCTACAAAGATGCAGCCAATCAGAAAGAGTCCGATTCCGGCCAGAGCAAGCGGTAAATTATTTTCAAATTTTAAGCTAATTGGGCCGTTCCATGGATGCAAGCCATCCAATAATTCCTGATGGCTTTTGGCCTGACGACCCAGATCCCAGAGCCGGGCGATGTTGCGAAACACCACTGCATTTTTCTTGCGTCGAATATGAATGGAGTGCTGCACAGACTCGATCGGCATCGGGAGGGTTCCTGCTGATTATTGCGCTTGATCAATTAGCATGGCATCGCCATAACTGAAGAAGCGGTATTTGCTTTCAACCGCATGTTTGTAAGCATTCAGGATGTTTTCGCGATTAGATAGAGCTGAAACCAGCATGAGCAGGGTGGATTCCGGTAAATGGAAGTTGGTGATTAGACGATCCACCACTTTGAATTCATAACCCGGATAGATGAAGATTTGAGTATCACCGGTCCAGCCTTTTAGTTCACCACCATTGGCCTGAGCCGCACTTTCGGTCGCACGGGTTGCGGTCGTTCCCACAGCAATCACTTTATTGCCGCGCGCTTTGGTGGCTTTGATCAGCTCCATAGATTCATCCGACACCTGACACCATTCGCTGTGCATGATGTGATTTTCGATATCATTGGTACGAACCGGCAGGAAAGTACCTGCACCGACATGCAAGGTCACAAAGGTTTTCTGAATGCCTTTCTCTTCCAGTTTTTTCAGCAACTCTTCATCGAAGTGCAGGGAAGCGGTAGGAGCAGCAACGCTGGCCAATTTAGTCGGATCATTGAAGACAGTCTGATATCGAACTGTATCAATTTCTTCTGCTTCACGATTGAAATAAGGTGGAATTGGCAGTGCGCCGTATTGATCCAGCACATCCAGAATCGGCTGAGAAAATTCGACAATAAACAGATTTTCATGACGGCCTTGAACGGTGACTTTAACTTCATCTGGACCAATAAATAATTCTGCACCGGTTTTGGGTGTATTGCTGGCCTTGATATGACAATGCGCAATGAACTGATCCATCATACGCTCAACCAGTACTTCAACTGCACCACCAGAGGCACGTTTACCTTTCAGGCGCGCTTTCATCACTTTGGTATCGTTCAGAACCAGTAAATCGCCTTCATTCAATAAATCCAGAATATCGGTGAACTGGTGATCGTGATATTGGCCTTGTGCATCAAGGTGTAACAGGCGAGAAGCACTACGTTGTTCAAGAGGATAGCGAGCAATCAGCTCATCAGGGAGATCGAAACTAAAATCAGAAAGTTGCATGACAATTTACGATAAAAAAACTGCGGCTAGTATAAACTTTTTTCTTTTTTATGGCGGGAATTGCTCGATTATAAAACAAAAAAATAAGAATTGTTTTAAAATTAGGCAAATGTGTTTTTTCTGCGTTGACAAGTTTTTGAAACAGAGTAATATAGCCGTCATCCACTCCCGAGGTGGTGAAATTGGTAGACGCGGCGGACTCAAAATCCGCTGTCAGAGATGACGTGTCGGTTCGAGTCCGACCCTCGGGACCAAGATTCTGAAAAACCCCAAGCATATTAAGTCTTGGGGTTTTTTATTGCCTAAAAATAAGCATGTGGATGCGAACTTCTTTGATTGATCGCATTCTTTATCTTTAATTTGGTAAGGCATCTTTCAGAATAAGTACCTTAATCAGCACTTAAATACACTAATTGTCTTTATTCTGAATATAAAAAAAGCCCCACTCACCAAATTCTTCTTTCTCAATATTAAAAAAGAAATTTCAGGAGTAGGGCTGGATGCTAGGGTCTTAATAAATTAAGAAAATTCACCTTGAGAGCGTTCTTTAGCCCAGTCACGCAGGATAAATTTCTGCAATTTCCCGGTTGAAGTTTTTGGAATCTCGGTAATCACCACATCTTTAGGTACTTTAAAACGCGCCAGATGTTGCTTGCAGAATTCGATAATCTCTTCGGCTGTGGCAGTTTGTCCTACTTTCAGTTCGACAAAGGCACATGGTACTTCCTGCCAGCGTGGATCTGGTTTTGCCACCACGGCTGCCGTAAGAATAGCAGGATGCTGATAGAGCACTTCTTCCACTTCCAGCGATGAAATATTCTCACCGCCTGAAATAATCACGTCTTTAGAGCGGTCGGTGATTTTTGCATAACCATCAGGTTGACATACTGCTAGATCGCCAGTATGGAACCAGCCACCGGCAAAGGCTTCAGCAGTTGCTTCCGGATTCTTTAAATAACCTTTCATGACGATGTTGCCACGGAACATGATTTCACCCATGGTCTGACCATCATGTGGCACTTCCTGCATGGTGTCAGGATCAAGCACTTTCATGCCATCTTGCAGTGGATATGGTACACCTTGACGAGAATGCAGTTGTGCCTGCTCCTGAATCGACAGGTCTGACCAGCCTGCCTGAGATGCACAGAGCGCAGAGGGGCCATAGGTCTCGGTCAAGCCATAGACGTGAGTTACATTGATACCGATATTGCGCATGCCTTCAATGATTGCAGCAGGAGGCGCAGCACCGGCTACCATCACTTCGACACGATGATCAAACTTGGTCTTTTTCTCTTCAGGAGTATTGATCAGCATAGACAGTACAATTGGTGCACCGCAGAAATAATCCACTTTATGTTCAGCAATGAGTTTAAAGATCAATTCCGGATCAACCTTGCGTAAGCAGACGTTCGTACCACCATTGGCTGCCATGGTCCAGGCAAAACACCAGCCATTACAGTGGAACAGCGGTAAGGTCCATAAGTAAGTGGCACGCGGCATCATGCCACAGGCAATGATATTACTTGCTGCATTAATATAGGCGCCACGGTGATGGTAAACCACGCCTTTCGGATTGCCTGTAGTTCCAGAAGTGTAGTTCAGGCTAATCGCATTCCACTCATCATCCGGTAAATGCCATTCAAAATTGGCATCGCCTTGAGCCAGCCAGTCTTCATATTCAATCTGGCCGATACGGGTATCTTCACCCTCAAATTCCTCATCAGCCACGTCAATCACATAAATGTCTTGCTGTGGAACCAATGCCAAAGCTTCTATTGCAACTGCAGAAAATTCTGGATCGACCAGTAGTACTTTGGTCTCAGCATGTTCCAGCATGAACGCCAAAGTTTTGGCATCCAGACGGGTATTTAAAGTATTCAGGACCGCACCCGCCATTGGCACAGCAAAGTGTGCTTCAATCATTGCAGGTACGTTTGGCAATAAAACTGAAACGGTATCATTTTTACCGATGCCTAAATTTTGGAGTTGGTGGGCAAACTGACGGCAACGATTGTATTTTTCACGCCAGGTAATACGACGCTTACCATGAATGATCGCGCTTTGATTCGGGTAGATATAAGCCGCGCGATCGAGATAGCGTAAAGGTGACAGCGCTACAAAATTGGCAGGGGTGCGCGGTAATTCATCGTATGCCTTAACCATTGTAAAACTCCGTTCTATATTTATTTTTCATATCCTGTTAAAAAAGATATGCAATTCTTGGAAGTCTTGCAGTTATGCTTTAGTCGAGTGCGAATGCATAATTTTAAAAATTTAAATAATTGAATATTAATAAAATTATTTTTAAACACTGATTTTTTTGAACCTATGGGTTCCCATATTTGCCTTTTTAGGTATTTTACTCTAAATGGGTGTTAAAAATAGCCTCAGCCAAGGAATAATAATGAAAATACAACAGGCGAATGCAACATGGCGCAACTGGTCGGGAAGCCAGTACAGTTCTCCTCAAATTTTCGAGCCTAAAGAAATCAATGAATTGCAAACTCTGGTGAAGTCACATGCGCAGATTTGTGTGGTGGGTGCAGGACATTCATTCAGTGCGCTAGCCAAAACTGATGAGGTATTGATTCGTCTGGATCATTTCAAAGGTGTGATATATGCAGATGAAGCGACAGCTCAATGTACTGTACAGGCAGGTACACGTTTATATGAGCTGGGTGAGTATCTAGCTCCTTTTAATCAGGCTTTTGATCAATCAAGGCGATATTGACCAGCAAAGTCTGGCGGGTGCCATCTCGACCGGTACGCATGGCACGGGAATTGATTTGCCGTGTTTATCTGCTTTCGTTCAAGGCTTTGAATCACTGACTGCAGATGGCGAATTATTGCAATGTGATGAGCAGCAAAGTACGGAAATTTTTCAGGCGGGGCGGGTGACACTAGGCGGTTTTGGAATACTCACCAAAATCACCCTGCAAAATCGGCCGCGTTATAAATTAAAAGAACAGATCTGGTTGTGTTCATTAAAAGACATATTTTCCAATATCGATCAATGGAAACATCAGCATCGGCATATTGAGTTTTGGGCATTTTTACATGCTGATTAGGTCATGCTGAAAACACTGGATGAAACGGATGAACTCATTCAGCCAAGAAAATAAAGCTGGCCATCAGAAGACAGTTTACTGATGTTATGTTCTGAATTGACACGGTTATTGCCGTCTACCAATCCTTATCTGCAAAAGCTGCTCGGTGTTTTTGTCCAACCGACCTGTTTTGTGGATTGGTCCAGTCAGATTTTCCCCACACCGCGTAATACCCGATTTAATGAAATGGAATACCAGATTCCGGTTGAACTAGGCTTGCAGTGTCTGGAAGAAGTGCTGCATTGTCTAAGGCAGCATCGTGTGCCGATGTTCTTTCCGATCGAGTTTCGTTATGTCAAAGCGGATGACATCTGGCTCAGTCCATTTTATCAGCGGGATTCAGTTTCAATTTCTATCCATCAATTTTATAAGCAGGATTATCACGTCATTTTTAATCTAGTGGAACTGATTTTTCAGAAATATCAGGGGCGACCACATTGGGGAAAATTGCATAGCATGCATGCCGCATCACTGCGCGACTTATATCCAAGATGGGGTGAATTTATGGCGCTACGTCAGCAGCTGGATCCGCAAAAAAAAATGGCTGAATCCCTACTTAAAACAACTGTTTTTGGTTAAGTAACAGGAGTAGAAGGTGCGATCAACTTATTTTCAGCAACTGACTCAAGACCTAAAACAGCAGGGTACGGGTGCACCACAACTGATTCTGGATTTGGCTCAGTATCAACATAATCTGGATGTTGTGCAGGCAAAATTACCTCCGCAGTTAAAGCCTCGTCTGGCGGTGAAATCTCTGGCCAGTCAGCAATTACTTCAATTCGCTAGTGAAAAGTTGAATACCCAGCGTTTTATGGTATTTCATCTGCCATATCTTCGGGAAATTATCGGCGCATTTCAGCAAGCGGACATTTTGCTCGGTAAGCCAATGCCGGTTCATGCAGCGCAGCGCTTTTATCAAAGCCTGTTTAGTCAAAAGGGCTTAAATCCTCAAGTAAATATTCAATGGCTGATCGATAGTCAAGCACGCTTGGAGCAGTATCTGCAACTCGCCCAAAACCTGAATCTCTGCTTGAATATAAATATTGAAATTGATGTGGGCCTACATCGCGGAGGGGTGAGCAGTCAGGAGCAGTTTGTAGCCATGCTTAATTTAATTCAGCAGCATCCACTGTATCTAAATTTTTCCGGATTAATGGGCTATGATGCGCATGTAGCCAAACTGCCAAAAATTCTTAAAAGACCTGAAAAAAGTTATCAGCAATCACAGCAGATTTATCAACAATTCAAGCTGACGCTGCAACAGCAATTTCCTGATTTATGGCATGAAAATCTATGTTTTAACGGTGGCGGCAGTCCGACCTTTATGCAGCATTGCCAACAGAGTGTTTGTAATGATCTGGCTTTTGGTTCCATGCTACTTAAACCCAGTGATTTTGATCTGGCCAATCTCTCTGCTTTAAAATGTGCTTTGTGGATCGCCACTCCGATTTTAAAAGTGCTGCCTTATAGCCAGATTCCTGGTCTGGAAGTATTTAATCATCTACCGCATCATTATAAAGCGCTATTCGTTTATGGTGGTTACTGGCAGGCGGACTATTATTTTCCAGAAAAAAGCCAGCCGCATGTTTTATATGGACGTAGTAGCAATCAGGAAATGGTTCTGGTACCGAAATCTTGTGAACTGAAAGTCGATGATTACGTGTTTTTAAGGCCGACCCAAAGTGAAGCCATCATTCCCCAGTTTTCTCAATTGTATGTCTATGCTAAAAGGCAATTTGAAGCGTGGCAAACCTTGAGAGAATAAATAATTCTTGAGCGAATAATCATCTTAACTCATTGCAGCTCAAAAGAACTTTTTGGTGATAAATCCTATTTTTATTAGGGAAAAGGTTTAATCATTGGCCCAAGCCGTGTAAAATTCTAGGCGATTTTTTATTTATCCACCGTTTTTATCTTTTGAGGTTCTCCCTCGATCATAATCTCGCGGTGACATGCTCCATGGTACGGGGCATCACTCCTTAAGGATTTCATATGCCAATTATCACTTTGCCAAATGGCGATCAAAAACAGTTTGATCACGCCGTATCTGTGATGGAAGTTGCTCAAAGCATCGGTCCTGGTCTAGCAAAAAATACTGTTGCAGGTCGTGTAAACGATCGTCTAGTGGACGCGTGCGATCTGATTACTGAAGACGCAACCTTACAAATCATCACGCCTAAAGATGAAGAAGGTGTCGAAATTATTCGTCACTCTTGCGCACACTTGGTGGGTCATGCCGTTAAGCAATTGTTCCCAGAAGCAAAGATGGTCATTGGTCCAGTCATTGAAGAAGGTTTCTACTATGACATCTGGATGCCACGTCCATTTACTTTAGATGACATGGCTGCGATTGAAGAGCGTATGAAAAAGCTCATCGATCAGGACTATGATATCGTGAAAAAAATGACCCCGCGTGACGAAGTGATTGCAGAATTCACTGCACGTGGCGAAGAATACAAATTGCGCCTGATCGCAGACATGCCTGAAGAAACTCAAATGGGCTTGTACTACCATCAGGACTATCTGGATATGTGCCGTGGTCCGCACGTACCAAATACCAGATTCTTAAAATCATTCAAGCTGACAAAAATCTCTGGTGCTTACTGGCGCGGTGATGCGAAAAACGAACAGCTGCAACGTATTTATGGTACAGCTTGGGCAGACAAGAAACAGCTTGCAGCTTATATCAAACGTATTGAAGAAGCTGAAAAACGCGATCACCGTAAGATTGGTAAAGCCTTAGACCTGTTTCATATGCAGGAAGAAGCACCAGGTATGGTGTTCTGGCATCCGAACGGCTGGACCATTTACCAAGTGCTTGAACAATATATGCGTAAAGTTCAGCAAGAAAATGGTTACCTTGAAATCCGTACACCACAAGTGGTGGATTTCACGCTTTGGGAAAAATCAGGTCACGCAGCGAACTATGCTGAAAACATGTTCACGACTCATTCAGAGAACCGTAACTATGCCGTGAAACCGATGAACTGTCCTTGTCATGTGCAAGTGTTCAACCAAGGCTTAAAATCTTACCGTGATCTTCCAATCCGTTTAGCGGAGTTTGGTTCATGTCACCGTAACGAGCCGTCAGGTTCTTTACATGGCATTATGCGTGTACGTGGTTTTACCCAAGATGATGCGCATATTTTCTGTACCAAAGAACAAATCGGTACTGAAGTTGCAGACTTTATCAAATTGACACTAGACGTATACAAAGATTTTGGCTTCGAAGAAGTACAAATGAAGTTGTCGACACGTCCTGAAAAACGTGTGGGTGATGATGCACTTTGGGATATGGCAGAAAAATCTTTGGCAGATGCTTTAGATGCTGCTGGCCTGGATTGGGATTTACAGCCAGGTGAAGGTGCATTCTACGGTCCGAAGATTGAATTCTCATTGAAAGACTGCTTAGGCCGAATCTGGCAGTGCGGTACCATTCAATGTGACTTTAACCTTCCAGAACGTCTGGATGCCTCTTATGTCACTGAAGACAACGATCGTGATCAGCCTGTAATGTTGCATCGTGCAATTCTTGGCAGTTTCGAACGTTTTATTGGTATACTGATTGAGCACTACGCGGGCTTTATGCCACCTTGGTTATCACCAGTGCAAACGTGTGTAATGAATATTACTGATGCTCAAGCCGAGGCTTGTGATTCAGTCGTCGCGAAACTTAAAGAAAACGGAATTCGTGCAATTTCTGACTTGAGAAATGAGAAAATCGGCTTTAAGATTCGTGAACGTACTTTAGAGCGTATTCCTTACTTATTGGTACTTGGGGACCGTGAGGTAGAGGAAGGTACTGTGAATGTCCGTACCCGCTCAGGAAAAAATTTGGGTACTATGTCAATCGACGCTTTCGTTGACTTAGTAAAAGCAGCCGTAGCCGAACGCGGCCGGTACATTGTGGAGTAACAGCGATTAAACAGCCTGACCGTAATCAACAGGGCGGAAAATCAAACCGTCCTGCCTTGAATGATGAAATTCGTGCAAAAGAAGTCCGTCTTGTAGACGAAAATGGTGAGCAAAAAGGTATTGTTAACCTTGCAGAAGCATTGCGCGCAGCTGAAGCTGTCGATCTTGATCTTGTTGAGATCGTAGCCAATGCTGAGCCACCTGTCTGCAAAATCATGGACTTCAACAAGCATTTGTTTGATCTGAAACAAAAGCAGAAAGAAGCGAAGAAAAAACAGCATCAAGTCCAGGTGAAAGAAATCAAGCTACGTCCTGCGACAGATGTAGGTGATTACAACGTAAAACTACGTGCAATCATCAAATTCCTTGAAGAAGGAAACAAGGTAAAAATTACCCTGCGTTTCCGTGGTCGTGAAATGGCTCACCAACAACTGGGTCTGGCTCAACTGCAAAAAGTTGAAGCAGACGTCGTTGAATATGGTGTAGTTGAACAAGCACCAAAAATGGAAGGTCGTCAAATGGGTATGCTGCTTGGTCCTAAAAAGAAAAAGTAAGCATCTCTTGATGAAAAAAGCCCTGTATTTGCAGGGCTTTTTTTATGAGGTAACTTGTCCCGTCCTGAAATAAGTTTACACCTTAAGAGACTTATTTTATGGAACATGCACGAGAACAACGAGTTAAGCGCACACAACGTGATTATAGCTTCGCCTTTAAAATGATAGTGGTACATGAAGTAGAAAAAGGGCAAATTACTTATAAACAAGCTCAGGCAAAATATGGTATTCAAGGAAGATCAACTGTGCTGGTATGGTTACGCAAGCACGGACAACAGGATTGGACTTCGAATATGCCGACTTCTTCTAAACGCCAATTGACACCCCAACAACGAATCCGCCAATTAGAAAAACAGTTAGCCGCAGAAAAGCTCAAAACTGAATTTATACAGGATGTGATTTATCACATTGATAAAGAGTGTGGGACTGATCTTGGAAAAAAGTATACCGAGCACGTTTCAAAGATTGGCAAAGCCAAAGAAGACTAAGCGTTTCACGTTATTGTCAGTGGTTAGGAATCACTCGACAAGCTTATTATCAAGCAGAAAAACGTGCTCAAATGACTGCACAAGTAACAGAACAAATACTCGAGTTGGTTATGGAGTATCGCTGTTTCATGCCAAGTATCGGAACACGTAAGCTGTATTGGCTTATTAAAGGCAAATTGTTGCAGCGTGGTTTAAAGTGTGGACGGGATCAGTTATTTAAAATATTGAAAGAAAATAATTTATTGATTCGCCCCAAGCGTCGTTATACAAAAACTACGGATAGCAAGCATTGGATGAAGAAGCATCCAAATTTATTAAAGGATTATTCAGCGGTGCAAGCCAATGAAGTCTTTGTCAGTGATATTACCTATGTTGAGAGTGCTGAAGGCGTACATTATTTATCCTTAGTGACAGATGCTTATACCCGCCAGATTAAAGGTTATAAGTTATCGAATGATATGCGTGCAGAGAATGTTGTGCAGGCACTACATATGGCGATGCAGCATGTGACAGATCGGGCAGCCAGGATGATTCACCATTCAGACAGAGGCTCTCAGTATTGCTCTGAACTATATCAATCGGCATTACGCCATTATGGGGTATGTCCTTCTATGACAGATGGAGGAGACTGTTACCAGAATGCATTAGCAGAGCGGATTAATGGAATATTAAAGCAGGAGTTTTTAATTACACGATGTCAAACCATGAAGGAGTTAGATCACTTAATTGCGGAATCTATTATGATTTATAATTGCTATAGACCACATTTAAGTTTAAATATGAACACCCCGAATCAGACGTATGAGCAAACTAAAACCGAGCTAATTGCTTAACTCGGTTTGAAGTGGAATACTGTCAATCTATTTCAGGACAAGACAAAGCTATAATGGACGGCTTCACGATATAAACACAGGCTGATCCGGTAACCTGCCAAAGTGTAATAAATTGTCCGCGAGGTGATTTTTAGTTTAATGCTATATACCAAGAGCGATAGCATCAGGAAACCCAGCATATAGCCATAAAAGCTTGGAGACTCCTGCCATAAAAATACCAATCCTCGAATAAAACTGGAAGGAGGATCTGGAGTATGAAGGTATAAGGTCATCAAAATCCCAATGGGATAGCAAAGAAGGAGAAGTCCCATATGTTTCATCGTCTGGGCACTTTGATGAAACAGAATAATATCTGATGTGCTCATATTATTATTTTTATAATGAGTGAAAATTGAACACTTTCAAGCTTAAGGATTCTGTCCTAAAAAAGAAAGACCCATTCGGGTCTTTCTTTTGGCAGGTGATTAGCTTTGCTGCTCGTTAGATTCATTTTTTTCAGCTAACAGTTTTTTGCCAATCGGAATCTGACGAGGCAATTTTTCTTCTGGCACATTGCGCTGCAATTCGATTTTCAATAAACCATTTTCAAATTCAGCTTGTTGTACCTCTACATGTTCATCCAGTCTTAAAGACAATTTGAATGAACGGTGGGCGATGCCTTTATGCAGGAATTCCACAGTCGTATCTGAATTTTCTTCCACCGCTTTACCGCTAATGGTCAGAACCTGATTTTCCAGATTGATCTCTAGCTGGTCTTCATTGAATCCGGCAGCAGAAACCACAATGCGGTAATTGTTGTCGCCGGTTTTTTCAATGTTGTAATGTGGATAGTTCGGTGCCTCACTTTGCATTGCATAATCAAAAAGGTCATTAAAGCGGTCAAAACCGATACTACGACGGAATAGTGGGCTAAGACTGAAATTGCTCATTGATCTTACCTCCTGATCTCAGAAAAGTTTTATAAACAACATGCAATTCTTCAATATGAACTCAGTGATTGGAAGCAATCTCCTGAATAGATCATTGCTCTATTTCTAATATAGGATTGAGGCGAAGCTTTTCAAGCCTCAAGATTTAAAAATATTTGAACCCATCTTGGGCTAAAAATAATGCTTTAAATTTAGCGATTTTACTGCTGAATCTATAACAAAATATGCGGAAGTAGGGCTTTAAATCATGCTATAACTAGATCAAATTTCAATAATGTCATGTAAAAACGAAAAGGTAACAGGTAATAACATGATTGATCTCTATTATTGGGGAACGCCCAATGGCCATAAAATTACCATCGCATTAGAAGAAATGGGCTTGGAATATAAAATTTTTCCGATCAATATTCTGGAAAATGATCAGTTTCAAACTGATTTTTTACGTATCTCTCCGAACAATAAAATTCCTGCGATCGTGGATCAGGATGGTCCGCGTGGCGAACCGATTTCAGTCTTTGAATCTGGCGCGATTCTGCAATATTTGGGTCGTAAAACCGGCCTGTTTTATCCGGATGATGAGCAGCAACGTGTTGAAGTTGAGCAATGGCTGATGTGGCAAATGGGTGGCTTGGGTCCGATGCTGGGGCAGAATCATCACTTTAGCCGTTTTGCTCCTGAGCGTATCCCATATGCTACTGATCGTTATGTCAATGAAACCAAGCGTCTATATGGGGTTCTGAACAAACAGCTGATTGGTCAGAAATATGTAGCTGGTGAGTATTCGATTGCGGATATGGCTATTTTGCCATGGGTGTTACGTCATGAATGGCAGCAAATTGATCTGGCTGATTATCCGGAAGTACAGGAATATGTGACCCGCCTGACTGCGCGTCCAGCGGTTCAAAGAGCATTAGCAATACAGGTCAGATAAGTCTGGCCTTTGTGCTAAACTAGATAAAAGTAGATTAAACCACCTTTGGGTGGTTTTTTATTGGGTGAGTATATGAAAGATTTTTTCCTGAACTTTACTAAAATCGTGGAAACGAATCCTCGAATTTACTGGAGTATTATTTTCGGTATCGCAGCTTGTCTGCTGCTGTTTATTGCTGAAATTGTGCATGTGGATCAGGTGATCAGCGCCTTGAATACCAAGGATCGTCAGATTTTAAATGCAGCGCTTGAGACGATCACCCAGAAATATCAATGGTCACGTATTTTGGTCATGGTTATGGCTATATTCTGGGCGAATTGGGAATATCTTAAAGCCAAGAAAAAACTGGGTTTAAGCCGTTAGTCTCGGGATGTCCCTGTTTCTACTTTTCCTTGCCGCTTTTGGTGCAGCCACTTTATTACCGCTGCAGTCAGAAGCGGTTTTGCTGGGTTTAATATGGCAAGGGAGCTATTCGGTGGCCTTACTCATCATGATCGCAAGTGCTGGAAATATCTTGGGTTCCTGTGTGAACTGGTATCTGGGGTTCAAGATTGAGCAATATAAGCATAAAAAATGGTTTCCAGTCTCTGAGCAGCAGATGCTTAAAGCCCAAAGTACCTATCAGAAATATGGCTATTGGTCATTATTGCTGAGCTGGGTGCCGATTATTGGCGATCCAATTACGTTAATTGCCGGCTTGCTCAAGGAAAATTTTACCCGTTTTATCTTGATAGTCAGTATTGCCAAAATTGGACGTTATCTGTTTGTCTATTGGGCGTATGCGATGTTTTAAAAAAGAGGCATAAAGCCTCTTTTTATTTGTATTCATCATTAGCGCGCAGGATTTTCCTGATTAAAGATCCTACGTGCATCAGAACTAAAAATTATTTTTCAGTCCCTTTGGTAATATCAATTCCAAACAGATCCTTGGTTCTCGCCCAGCTGATGGCAACCACCAGTAGGGTCATGCTGCCACCAAACACTGTAGCCATAATCGTACCCATATATCTCGCAGCCAGACCAGACTCAAAAGCACCCAGTTCATTACTAGACGAGACAAACATGCCGTTTACTGCAGCAACCCGGCCACGCATATTATCGGGTGGATAAATCTGTAAAATCGTCTGACGAATCACCACTGAAATACTGTCACAAGCCCCGGTCATGGCAAGAGCAAACAGAGATAGCCACATTGAGTTGGAAAAAGCGAATAGCAAGGTAAAGACACCGAAACCTGCGACTGCAAGCAGCATATTACGCCAGGCATGTTGCGTAGGCGGAAAGCGGGTCAGGACAATCATGGTTATCAGCGCACCAATGGAAGGAGCAGCCCGTAAATAACCCAAACCCTCTGGACCAACTTTTAGAATATCTTCGGCAAAAATCGGTAAGAGGGCAATCACCCCACCAAACAGCACCGAAACTAGATCTAGGGAAATTGACCACAGTACAATTTTACTGTTCCAGATGAAGCGGAAACCATCGCCCAGACTATGCAGGACATTTTCAGTTTCAATTTTAGGAAAATCGCGCTTTTGCAATAAGTTAATCAGAACAAAACAGATGCTGACCAGTACTGCGACAGTTAGAAGACTGGTTTCCCGACCTAAAAACGCCAGCATAAAACCACCGAGCATCGGCCCGATAATTACACCACTTTGCCAGCCAATTGTGGTCCAAGTTGCACCATTGGCATAGAGTGCACGTGGAATCAGAAAGGGTTTTAGTGAAGTTGCTGAAGGATTATAAAAGCCACGAATGGTACCCAGACAGAAAATGACGGCATAAATTCCCCAAGATAATTGACTGGTGCTGAGGTTTCCCAAACCGTGATAATGAAACAGTGACCAGAGAATGACAGGCATCGGAATGGCAAAAAATAAACAGATTTTCATAATAGTCTGCTTATTAAAACGATCCGCAACATATCCACCCCATAAAGAAAGGGAAATAAATGGAATCGCCTCTGCCAGACCAATCAGTCCTAAGGTCAGCGGGTCTTTGGTAATCTGATATAGTGAATAGGCAACAATAATTTCCTGAATCAGAATGGCTAAAGTCAGGCAAAACTGATTTAAGGTAACAATAGAAAAGTCTCGATAACGGAGTGCGGCAAATGCATCGGGCTGAATGTGCATAAAGAGCTGTAACTGAAAAAATTGACAAATTATAAAGTGATATCGCAAGCAGTATATAAATTCATCATTCAATTCTTATCGTAAAAAATGCTAAGTTTGCAGATTCATCAAGAAAAAAAGACTAGTGCTTTTGTTTTAAGCAAAGATGCATTAGAATATCGGCTCCCTTACCTGCAGGGCGTTCTTGCAATGGTGCAGACGTGCCGAACAGGTGTTCAAAAGAGGTTGTTATGCCTAAGATGAAAACTCGCCGTGGTGCAGCTAAACGCTTCAAAGCGACTGCTAACGGTTTTAAGCGTAAACAAGCGTTCAAACGCCACATTTTGACCAAAAAATCTGCTAAGCGTATTCGTCAATTGCGCGGCTGTGTAATGGTTCACGTAAGTGACGTTGCTTCAGTTCGTCGTATGTGCCCGTACATCTAAGGAGATTATAAATGGCTCGTGTAAAACGTGGTGTACAGGCTCATCGCCGTCACAAAAAAATTCTTGCTCGCGCTAAAGGTTACTATGGTGCTCGTTCACGCGTTTACCGCGTAGCGTTCCAAGCGGTAATCAAAGCTGGTCAATACGCTTACCGTGACCGTCGTCAGAAGAAACGTCAATTCCGTGCTCTATGGATTGCACGTATCAACGCTGGTGCACGTCAAAACGGTTTATCGTACAGCCGTATGATTGCTGGCTTGAAAAAAGCTCAGGTTATCATCGACCGTCGCGTACTTGCTGACATCGCTATGCATGACGCAGTTGCGTTTGCAGCTCTAGCTTCTAAAGCTAAAGATGCGTTGGCTGCATAAGTCTTTATGACTTAGAAAAAAGACCGCTTTTAGCGGTCTTTTTTTATGCTTAAATAAAATCAGTGGGATCTTTGATTTTTTAAATCATTTATTTATTGATTTGGTGGAGATTAAAGCTCCACCAAGCTAAAGTGATTATTTATAGACAATATATTTTATTAAAGTCCGAAATAGTAGCCAATCAGACAGATCACAATCGTGATCAGAATCAGTTTGATCACACTTGAAGCACCGGTTTTATGGTGACTTTGTGGTCGTTCAGCTTTAGAGACTTTGACCGCGCGATCTTCAGTATTCATGCCTGCAAAAGGATCAGGCGCCACTTTAGGAGTGAGTTGTGCGGTTTTATAATGATTGGCCACTTTCACAATGAACTTGGCACTGATTTCATCGATTTTTTGTGCAAAGTGGCGTAGGTTTAATTGCTGCTCCGGATTCAGTACCTGACCATCATCATTATAAGGATGTTGAATCTTCGTCTGAATAAAATCACTTAATGCATCCAGACGGTACAAGGTCTGATGAGCATAATCAGATGAATAATCCGTTGGGATTAAAGCAAGATGACTTGGATTTTCTGAGTGAGACTGAATCGTTGGGGTAGTACCGTAATAAGGCAAACCAGTATAAGTAGGCTCAGTGAATCCTTGAGCTAAATGATGTTCAAATAATTCCTGTTCAGTATAGGTATGAATATCATCCCAATTTGGCTGCACTAGATCAGCATCAATTCTTTTGGCCAGTTTACTGTTCAGTTCGTAACGCCAGAATACTTCATGACGTAAAGGCGACTGTTGGGCTTCCGGTGCTTCATAATCATTATCAGCGGTATACCATTCAGCCAGCTCCTTACCGATCATCCAGGCGGTTTTACCTTGAGCATGATGACTGATAATCACATGAGCCAAAGGAACCAGCTCGACATTGGCATTAGGATTATTTTCATCTTCCAGCAAGTGTGAAGAATGCAGACTAATACGACGAACACCTTGTTTTTTCAGTCCTTCTAGCCAGATTTGAAAGTGCTGTGCCAGTAAATGTTGAGAAATCAGATCACGAAAAGTTAAATGGTGCTGATTAAAAATGGAGTGATTCAGCCAGCGGCTGAAACTGAGATCCTGAGTTAAAAACTCATTGCCATAAGTGACGAGGGTCAGTTGCTGTTTCCAAATTTGATCGAGTGCCATAGTGATTTGATCTGATTGATATTATGTTTATCTTATACTTTTTATAATTCATGATGCTATTCTAATTTTCATTAAAAGCGCACTTCATCAACTCGCCTAAAAACTGTTAGAATATGGGGTTTTTAAAAATATTTCTAACCTGTTGCTTTGAGAGTTACTATGTCACTGGAAGCCCTGACCACTGAAGCGCTCGCTGCGATTGCAGCAGCTCAAGACCTTGCTGCACTTGATCAAGTACGAGTGCAATTTACGGGGAAAAAAAGCCAGCTCGCGGAACAATCTAAGTCGCTGGGGAAAATGGATCCTGAACAACGTAAAGCGTTCGGGGCACAAATTCACGCAGTTCGTGAAGCCATCACAAGTGCTTTGACACAACGTCAGGCTGAACTGCAAAAAGCTGCACTAGAGCAGAAGCTTGCTAGTGAAACAATTGATATTACCTTGCCCGGTCGTGGCCAACAGGTGGGCAGCATCCACCCAGTGACCCAAGTACAAGAACGTATCTGTCAATTCTTTACCAAAGCAGGTTTTACAGTAGCAACTGGTCCAGAAGTTGAAGATGACTATCACAACTTCGAAGCATTGAATATTCCGGGCCATCACCCTGCACGTGCCATGCACGACACTTTCTATTTTGATGTGAACCATCTGCTACGTACCCATACTTCGGGCGTACAGATTCGTACCATGGAAACCCAGCAGCCACCAATTCGTATCGTGTGCCCAGGCCGTGTATACCGTTGTGACTCTGACCAGACGCATTCACCAATGTTCCATCAGATCGAAGGCTTATACGTTGCTGAAAATACCAGCTTTGCTGAATTGAAAGGTTTATTGGTAAACCTGCTAAACGAATTCTTCGAAAAAGATTTGAAAGTGCGTTTCCGTCCGTCTTATTTCCCGTTCACTGAGCCAAGTGCTGAAGTGGATATTATGGATGAGCGTGGCAAATGGTTAGAAGTTTTGGGTTGCGGTATGGTGCATCCAAATGTACTTCGCGCTGCGGGTATTGATCCAGACAAATACAAAGGCTTTGCATTTGGTTTAGGTGTAGAACGTTTTGCAATGTTGCGTTATGGCATTAATGACCTGCGTATGTTCTATCAAAACGATGTGCGTTTCTTACGCCAGTTTGCTTAAGAGATTTGATAGCCTCTTCTTATAAAGTTGAGTGGCTAAAACATATTAATTTTTAGATTTAAAAATCCCCCTAAATCCCCCTTTGTAAAAGGGGGACTTACACGAAACAAGATAGGGTGTGGGATTTCCCCTCTTTGAAAAAGAGGGGCTAGGGGAGATTAAGGAAATGAATGTATGAAAATTAGCGAAAATTGGCTGCGCACATGGGTTAACCCAGCCATCGATAGCGAAAAACTGTCTGACCAACTGACTATGCTGGGCTTGGAAGTAGATGATTTGTCTCCAGCCGCAAAACCCTTCACAGGTGTGGTTGTGGGTGAAGTCCTGACTGTCGAACAGCATCCTGATGCAGATCGCTTACGTGTAACGACTGTGAACATTGGTTCAGGTGAGCCTTTGCAAATCGTGTGTGGTGCACCGAACGTACGTGCTGGTATGAAAGCACCAGTAGCTACCATCGGTGCAGTATTACCAGGCGATTTTAAAATCAAGAAAGGCAAACTGCGTGGTGTTGAATCACAAGGTATGCTATGTGGCGCTTCAGAAATCGATCTTGAAGACAAAATTGATGGTCTGTTAGAGCTTCCTGCAGATGCACCAGTCGGTGTAAATGTTCGTGAATATTTAGACCTTGATGACAACGTGATTGATATCAGCATCACCCCGAACCGTGGTGACTGTTTCAGCATTCGCGGGATCGCACGTGAAATTGGTGTAATTAACCAATTGCCTGTCACTGCACCTGAAATTAAAGAAGTTGCAGCAACTCTTGCAGATGAGAAGAAAGTCGTTGTTGAAACTGAAGGTTGTGCACGTTACCTCGGTCGTGTGATCAAAAACGTCAATACCAAAGCACCAACCCCTGAGTGGATGGAACGAGCTTTAGTACGTGCCGGTATCCGTCAGCACAGTATTCTGGTCGATATTACCAACTATGTATTAATGGAACTGGGTCAACCTCTACATGCATTTGATGGCGGTAAGGTTCAGGGTTCAGTGCATGTGCGTCAAGCCAAAGCAGGTGAAAAACTGGTTCTATTAAATGAACAGGAAGTGGAACTGCAAGACGACGTGATGGTAATCGCAGATGATGAAAAAGCATTAGCGATTGCAGGGATTATGGGGGGCCTGTCTTCATCAGTAACTGATGAAACTACTGAAATCTTCCTGGAATCAGCATTTTTCGCGCCATTGCATATTGCTGGCCGTGCTCGTCGTTTCGGTCTGCATACGGATGCGTCACAACGTTATGAACGTGGTGTAGACTTTGAACTTCCTATGATCGCAATGCACCGTGCTTCTCAGTTGATTGCTGAGCTTGCAGGCGGTGAGTTTGGTCCAATCATTGTAGCTGAAAAATCAGAGCTGTTACCAAAACGTGAAGCGATTGAGCTAGAACAAGCTCAAGTCGATCAATTATTAGGTTATACAGTTGAATCAGATTTCATTACAGATGCTTTAACGCGTTTAGGTTGTGAAGTGACTGTAAAAGCTGAAGGCCAGTGGTCAGTGGTTCCTCCATCACACCGTTATGATATGGCAATTTACCAAGACCTGATTGAAGAAGTTGCCCGTATTCACGGTTATGACAATATTCAAATCAGCTTACCGGTCATTGATGTGAAGTTGGCGAAATATGAAGATCAATTCGAACTAACTCAGCTTCGTCAAACAGCCGTGACCTTGGGTTATCAGGAAGCGATCAGCTTCAGTTTTGCTGACCTGAAACTGGAAAAACAGCTGAATCCAGCGGTGAATCCATTGGCTTTGGCGAACCCAATTTCAAGCGATTTGGCAGTGATGCGTTCAACTTTACTGTCTAGCTTGATTCCATGCGTACAGTACAATGTCAACCGTCAGCAGAACCGTGTACGTTTCTTCGAACTCGGTCTGCGTTTTGATTACCAGAATGCGGCTTCGATTCATGATCTAAAACAGATTCCAACTTTTGCCTTGATTGCCACAGGTTCACGTACACCTGAAACTTGGCATGGTAAAGCGCAGCCAATGGATTTCTTTGACTTCAAAGGTGATATTGAGGAAATTCTGGCAGCTGCGCGTCTGAATGTAGAATATGTACGTTCTGAACGTAGCTGGTTACATCCTGGTCAATCTGCTGAAATTCTAGTGAATGGTCAGTCAATTGGTTACTTAGGTCGTTTACATCCCTCACTTGAAGATGAACTCGATTTGGCGACGACTTGGGTCGCTGAATTAGATCAATCGGCTGTTTTGCAAACTTATGTATCTAATTTTACAGAATTATCACGTTTTCCATCGGTTCGACGTGATATTGCGCTTTTAATTAGTGATAAGATTAATGTTAGCGAAATTCAGGGACTTATCGAAAAAACAGGTGGAGAGCTTCTAGGCTCGACATGGTTGTTCGATGTGTACACTGGACAAGGAGTAGAAGAAGGGAAACGCTCACTGGCATTTGCACTTCTCTGGCAGCATCCAAGCCGTACACTGGAGGATGCTGAAATTAAATCAGGTATGGATAATATCCTTCAGGTGTTGGAAAACACTTACCAAGCGACATTGAGGGCTTCATGACAGCATTAACAAAAGCAGAAATGGCTGATCATTTAAGTGAGCTCACGAGTTTAAACCGTCGTGAAGCTAAACAAATGGTCGAGTTGTTTTTCGACGAGATTAGCCAAGCGCTAATCTCGGGCGAACAAGTAAAATTATCGGGTTTCGGTAACTTTGAGTTACGTGATAAGCGCCAACGTCCAGGCCGTAATCCGAAGACGGGTGAAGAGATTCCGATTTCTGCACGCCGTGTTGTTACGTTCCGCGCGGGGCAAAAGTTCCGTCAACGTGTGGGGAATGAGCAGATCAATTGATCTGCTTTTTTTATATCTAACCTTTTTATTTTTTACATAAAAAAGAGAGCCATTGGCTCTCTTTTTTTTACTGAATAATCGTTAAGATTATTGAGCTGGAGTAGCTTCAGAAGCAGCAGTAGCTTGAGCAGCAGCGTCAGTAGCAACAGCAGCAGCAGCGTCAGCTTCAGCAACAGCAGCAGCGTCAGAAGCAGCAACTTCAGAAGTAGCTTCTACAGCAGCAGCGTCAGCAGCAGCGTCAGCTTCAGAAGCAGCTTCTACAGCTTCAGATGCAGCTTGGTTAGCGTCAGCAGCAGCGTCGTCAGCTTTTTTAGCACAACCAACGAAAGCTAAAGTAGTAGCAACTGCAGCAGCAATAGCGATTTTTTTGAATAACATGGCATCACTCTCTAAAAAATTGAGATTAAAAAAAACCAGAGTCAGGCTGTAATATGCTTTTATTATTCCTAATAGTGTTAGGGACTAACAACGCAGGAGCAGTCTAACTGGTCTGCAAATATGCTATCACTGCGCATTTTTAATTGCTACTAGGGGAGCATCAAAAACAGCGAAAAAACGATAAAAATTAAGGGTTTTTTAACAGAAAATAACAATTAATTGAAAGATATAGATTGGAGAAAGGCTTATTAAGCTTATAAAAATTATACAGTTATTTATCTGTTTATTTTAATAATCAAAAACTTAAAAATAAGTTTACAGATATCTCAGTACATTGTTTCATTGTGTAACATACGTCAACCATAAAAAAAGGCCACCTTGAATGGTGACCTTTCCGATAATTTTAGTTCGATGCTTTGCGTTTCATTTGATCAAAGAAATCATCATTGGTTTTGGTTTCTTTCATGCGGTCAAGTAAGAATTCCATCGCGACTAGTTCATCTTGGGTATGCAGAAGTTTACGAAGAATCCAGACTTTACGCAGTTTGTCTTCGGACATTAAACGTTCTTCACGACGCGTACCGGATTTCTTGATATTCATCGCAGGGAAGACACGTTTTTCCGCAATACGGCGGTCCAGCGTGATTTCCTGGTTACCTGTACCTTTGAATTCTTCGTAGATCACTTCATCCATTTTACTGCCGGTTTCAATCAGGGCTGTAGAAATGATAGTAAGAGAACCACCTTCTTCGATATTACGTGCCGCACCAAAGAAACGTTTTGGACGTTCAAGTGCATGTGCGTCAACACCACCAGTTAATACCTTACCTGATGAAGGAATCACTGTGTTATATGCACGTGCCAGACGGGTAATCGAATCTAATAGAATCACCACATCTTTCTTATGCTCAACCAGACGCTTGGCTTTTTCAATCACCATTTCAGCCACTTGAACGTGACGGGCAGGTGATTCATCAAAGGTAGATGCGACCACTTCACCGCGAACAGTACGTTCCATTTCGGTGACTTCTTCAGGACGTTCATCAATCAGAAGCACAATCAGGAAGCATTCAGGGTTGTTACGAACAATCGATTGCGCGATGTTCTGTAATAGCATGGTTTTACCAGCTTTTGGTGGTGCAACGATAATTGAACGTTGACCTTTACCAATTGGCGCCACCAGATCGACCACACGTGCAGTTAAATCTTCAGTTGTACCATTACCAAGTTCCATCACAAGCTGTTCAGTCGGGAACAATGGAGTTAAGTTTTCGAACAAGATCTTGTTACGTGAATTTTCCGGAGTATCGTAGTTAATCTGATTGACTTTCAGCAAAGCAAAATAACGCTCACCTTCTTTAGGCGGACGAATGGTTCCCGTAATGGTGTCACCAGTACGCAGGTTAAAGCGGCGAATTTGTGATGGGCTGACATAGATGTCGTCAGGACCTGCCAAATAAGAGCCTGCTGCAGAGCGTAAGAAGCCAAAACCATCTGACAAAATTTCTAGAACGCCATCACCAAAAATCTCTTCACCATTCATCGCATGGCGTTTTAAGATGGCAAAAATAATGTCTTGCTTACGGTTACGAGCCATACCTTCAAGGCCCATAAACTCGGCAATCTTGATGAGTTCGCCAATCGGTTTTTTCTTGAGTTCGGTTAAATTCATAGGTGGTCAGATAGAATCAAAGTTCTAAGGTATAGGTTAGAAAGGGAGTAACATTCGGCCGCATATAAGCATTCAAACGAAAGCAATTGAATTTGCACAAGAACAATTCAGAGGTCTGTTTGATTGTTTCAAAGAGAAATGTGAAAACAATTTCTATTGCCGAGCGGCATGTTATGTAATGTGTCTTGTAAGAAACTGACAGGATTTAGCATCCTTTATCTCTTGAAGTTGAAATATAAGAGAGAAACAGGTTTTTGTCAATTTATAGACGAAAAAAATACGCAACCTTTGGTCGCGTATTTTTAGTTTAGCATTTTGTGCTTAGATGTTTTGATCAATAAATGCAGTCAATTTAGATTTTGGTGCTGCACCGACTTGAGTCGCTACGACTTCACCATTTTTGAACATCAATAAAGCTGGAATGTTGCGGATATTGAAATTCACAGCAGTTTGTTCGCAAGATGTTACGTCAACTTTGACAATTTTCACTTTGCCTTGATATTCATCAGCTAATACTTCAAGTACAGGGGCAATAGCTTTACATGGCGCACACCAGCCAGCCCAGAAATCAACCAGTACAGGAACGTCTGATTGAAGAACGTCTGCTTCGAAGTTTGCGTCAGTAGTGTTTACGATGTTGCCAGACATGGAGTGCTCCAGAATTAATTTTATAAAGATAACTATAATGATTAGTATTACATAGCCATCTTTAACAATGTAGGGGAATCTGTAAATTTTCAAGCTTTAATGTTGTTTTGTCTAATGGATGATCACGATAGTCACCATCGCCTCATACAATTGTCCTATAAATGAAAAAAATAATTACGCGAAATTGTCCTGACAAATGGCTTTTAAATTGCATGGTTGTGAATTACTCTAAGCACAATTCTTAAAAGGTTTATTTCTAGAATGTCTGATTTTTTGATTGATGAAGAATTACTCGCAGCCATCGATATGGGATCAAACAGTTTTCATTTGGCGATTGCCCGGGTGGATCATGGCGAAGTGAAAAAAGTCGCATCAATGTCAGAAAAGGTTCAGCTTGCTGCGGGACTGGATGAAAATAAAAATTTAACTGAAGCCGCACAGCAGCGTGGTTTGGCTTGTCTGGCCCGTTTTGTCGGACGTTTGGGTTCTGTACAACCAAACCGTTTACGGATTGTGGCAACCAACGCATTACGCCAAGCCAAAAATGGCCATGAATTTATTCAGAAAGCGGCTGAAATTTTACCGAAACCGATTGAAATTATTGCTGGTCGTGAAGAAGCGCGTCTAATTTATCTCGGTGTGTCACATACCATGCCCAATACTGGCCGTCGTCTGGTGGTAGACATCGGTGGGGGCTCGACCGAACTGATTATCGGGGAAGAATTTGAACCCATTCATACCGAATCAGTTCAGATGGGTTGTGTGACTTTTACCAAGAAATTCTTTGCTGATGGTGAAATTACCCATAAAGCTTTTGATAAGGCAGTGACTGCGGCACGTAAAGAAATTTCAGGCATTGCCAATACTTATAAATCTGCCGGTTGGGATGCGGTGGTTGGTTCGAGTGGTACGATTAAGGCTTGCCGTCAGATCTGTGTCAACATGGGCTGGAGCAATGATAAAGAACAGCTCACCCGTGAAGGTCTGGAAAAACTTAAAGATAAATTATTCAAAAATAAACATGTTTCGGACATGGAGTTTGAAGGTCTGAAAGATGACCGTCGTGCAGTATTACCTGCAGGAATTGCCATTTTATATGCGGTATTTGATGTACTGAATATTCCACATCTGGTGTATTCAGATGGCGCATTGCGTGAAGGCGTGATGTATGACCTCTTGGGCCGTTTCAAGCATGAGGATATCCGTGATCGTTCAGTCCATGCCTTGATTGGTCGTTATAATGCCGATGCCAAGCAGGCCGAACGTGTAGTGCAGACTGCACAAAAACTGTTTGATGATGTAGCAGGTGATCTTGGCCTGTATAGCGAGGACAGTGATTTACTTCGTCGTGCAGCTTATTTGCATGAAATCGGTTTGGCGATCAGTCATAGCGGTTATCACCGCCACGGTGCCTATTTATTGCAACATTCTGACATTGCCGGTTTTTCGCAGGTAGATCAAAATTATTTGTCACATTTGGTCGCACATCATCGCCGCAAATTGCGCGCTGATGCCAAGCATGATGTGATGAAAGTCGGCGGAACTAAACTTTTACAGCTGTGTTTGCTGTTGCGTCTGGCGGTTTTGGTCAATCACAGTCGTAGCGATGAGATGCTTCCTGCCATTGAACTCAAGGTCAAGAATGCGCAACAATGGCAGCTCAGCATTTCTGGCGATGCCAAACAATGGCCATTGCTGATTGCTGAACTGCATGATGAACAGGTGCAGTTTAAAAATTGGGAGATCGAGCTCTCGGTTCAATCTGAACAATTTGTTAATTAATACCTTTATAGGGATGAAAACGGTTGACCTATGAAAAATAAAGCTACCCCATCAAAAGCATGGACGACAGTACAGATTGCTCGTCATCCGGAACGTCCACAATTTCTGGACTACGTAGGTGAAATATTCACTGAATTTGATGCTTTGCATGGCGACCGTCTTTATGGTGATGATGGCGCAATGATCGGTGGTCTGGCACGTTTTGATGGACAACCGGTGATGATCGTGGGTCAGCACCGTGGTCGTAGTACCCGTGAAAAATTGCAGCATAATTTTGGGATGAGTAACCCGGAAGGTTACCGTAAAGCTCAGCGTCTGCTCGATATGGCGGAACGCTTTAATCTGCCAGTCTTCACCTTTATTGATACCATGGGTGCATACCCAGGTGTGGGTGCGGAAGAGCGTGGTCAGGCTGAAGCGATTGCGTCAAGTTTGGCACAACTTTCTAATCTGAAAGTACCTGTAATTGCCACTGTTCTGGGTGAAGGTGGTTCAGGTGGCGCACTCGGCATTGGTGTTGCGGATCGTGTAGTGATGCTCTCTCACAGTATTTATTCAGTGATTTCACCAGAAGGTTGTGCATCTATTCTGTGGAAAACCGCAGAAAAAGCAGAACAGGCCAGTGAAGCTTTGGCATTGACTGCTGAAAAATTGCAGAAGATGGGCATTGTTGAATACGTCGTTGATGAAGGTGAAGGCGCACATCTGGATCCGGATGAAGTCATGTACCAACTAAAAGCAGTCCTGAAAGAAGCTTTAAATGAACTGCAAGCAATGGAACCACAAGCACGATGCGAAGCACGTTACCAACGTTTAATGAAGTTTGGCAGCGACAATTTAGGTCTGGCATCTTAAAGCAACTGCAGGAATTTCCTGCAGAGACAAAATTTCTAATCGGATGCAGTGGCGGCGTAGATTCTATGCTGTTGCTGCATCTGATGTTTTTTTTGTGTCCGGAAAAAATCCGCGCGATCTATGTTGATCATCAACTGCAAAGTGTTAGTGCTGAATGGGGCACTTTTGTCCAGCAACAGTGTCAGCAATTAAATATTTCTTGCATCATTCAGCCCGTCCATGTTGCCAGCGGCAATCTGGAATCACAGGCCCGCCAATCACGGTATCAAGCTTATTTACGGCATCTTCAGCCCAATGAAGTTCTAGTCTTGGCTCATCATCAGCAAGATCAAGCAGAAACTTTAATGTTGCGCTTACTTTCTGGGGCGGGGATTGATGGCCTGGCTGCGATGAAAGTCATCGATATACGGCAAGATTTAGCCATCTGGCGGCCACTACTGGATATTTCACGTGAGCAGATTTGCCAATGGGCAGCAGATTTAAATATCCAGAATATCGAAGATCCGACCAATCAGGATACTCATTATGACCGTGCCTGGGCACGTCAGGTGCTGTGGCCAGTCTTAAGTCATCGCTATCCGAAAATGCAGTCTGCCTTGGCACGTACCAGTGAACTGATGCAAGATGCGCAAAACATTTTGCAAGAAGTATTGGAGCAGGATCTAAAATTCTGTGGCAATGCCGAAATCCTCGATCTACCCTCATTCTCAAGTTTATCTAAAGCACGGCAGCGCCAGTTACTCTCGGTCTGGATAAGAGGCAAAGGACAATATCGTCCCTCTCTGGACATGGTGGAGCGTGTACAGGCTGAAGTAATTGGAGCGAAACAGGATGCTCAAGCAGCGTTGCATTGGTCGGGTTATTACTATGTGCGTTATCAGCAGCAGTTGCATCGACTAAAAGCTGAAGTTTATCTGGCTGAGCAACAGCTAAACGTAGCCGAACAGCAGATCATTTTACAGAATAAAGATCAAGTTCATCTTCTTTCCGGTCAATTCAGGATTCAAAGGGCTGAGATAGGATTATCTCCCACTTTATTAGGTCAACCCTTATATTTGCGGCAACGGAAGGGGGGTGAAAAAATTCATCTCTATGGCCGGATGGGGCACTGGCCGCTCAAAAAAGCCATTCAGGAAGCGCAAATATTTCCCTGGACTCGGCATACTATTCAAATATTAAGCACAGATAATGTTATGCTAGGCGTGTTTACACCTAAAGGATTTTGGTTAGCTCAATCTGCATATTGTGAAGCAGGGGGGTGGCTACCCATTTCGGTTTCTTCAACTTTAGAATTCAACGACGAGCATTAAACATGAGTGCAGCTTTAAATTGTAATATTAGTTTTATTGGTGGCGGTAATATGGCTCAAGCCCTGATTGGCGGGCTGATTTCACAGGGGTTGCCAGCAACGCGTATTACAGTTT
The DNA here is from genome assembly GCF_046635365.1 of Acinetobacter sp. NIOH-H-8. NCBI lineage: Bacteria > Pseudomonadati > Pseudomonadota > Gammaproteobacteria > Moraxellales > Moraxellaceae > Acinetobacter > Acinetobacter sp. NIOH-H-8. The sequence continues at coordinate 15,530 of NZ_JBHDVN010000009.1, read as the reverse complement.
CTGATCCTGTTGAGAAAGTACGCTCACTTCTTGCAGAAAAAGAAGTCAATGTCACCGATGATAATATTGCTGCTATTAAAGATGCGGATATCGTCCTGTTTGCAGTCAAACCACAGGTTTTAGCTGGTGTGTTAAAACCACTTCAAGGTTTACTTGATGGCAAGCTGGTGATTTCAATCGTTGCGGGTGCCGAGATTGCAACACTATCTACGCTATTGGGCACTGACCGTATTGTCCGTGTGATGCCGAATACACCCGCATTGGTACAGACTGGTGCACATGGTTTATTTGCCAATGAAGAAGTGGGTGCAGAAGACCGTGAGCTGGCGAGTCAGGTTTTGGCTTCTACCGGCCTGACAATTTGGGTAAACTCAGAAGCTCAGATTGATGCCGTGACTGCAGTCTCTGGTTCAGGACCTGCTTACTTCTTCTATATGATGGAAAGCATGATCCGTGCAGGTAAGAATTTAGGTCTGGATGAAAAAGTAGCTACTGCATTGACGTTGCAAACTGCTTTGGGGGCAGCGCAAATGGCGATCACCAGTTCTAATACACCAGCAGAGCTGCGTAAGAATGTCACATCTCCGAATGGTACAACTCAAGCGGCATTGGAAGTATTTGATCGCGCGCAAATTTCTCAGAATATTCAGGCAGCGCTTGCTGCTGCGCAAAAACGTAGTCAGGAACTGGCCCAAGAGCTCAGTGACAATAGCAAATAATCTATCAGTTTAATTTTTAGGAACGTTCAAGTATGGGTGCAAATTCTGCGCTAATTTTTGGCATTATCATTAACGTCGCGATTTTGCTCGTATTCTTCCGCTTTTTAATGCAATTGGCCGCGGTGAGTCCTTATAATCCTGTCGTTCTATCTACTGTCAAAGCGACTAAAATTGTAGATGTGTTTGGGCGTATTTTCCCAACCGCAGGTAAAGGCCGGGTGAATACTGCTGCACTGGCACTTTTAGTCGTGCTGTATTTGCTGAAAATTTTTGGCATCATGTATTTGTCCGGGGGAATGCCAAATGGTCCAATCCATTTGCTTATTCTAACCTTCGTCACCATGATGCAGGATTTGATCCGCTTCTGTCGTTACCTGATTTTTGCAACGATTATTTTGAGCTGGGTGGTGATGTTTACGCAATCCCGCTCACCTTATATTGAAGTGGTTCAGGAACTTGCAGAACCATTATTGGCACCGTTCCGCCGTATCATGCCGAATATGGGAATGATCGATCTGTCTCCAATTCTGGCAATTTTGGCACTGATCGTAATTGAAATGATTATGAACCAGGTGGCAATTGTGTTGCTAACCGGTCTTTAATCAGATTCCAAATAAAAAGGACGCTTAGGCGTCCTTTTTTTATTCCAAGAAAATTCCCTCTCCTTGTAGGAGAGGGTTAGGGTGAGGTCTATAAATTTAAATAACCTCCATCCCAACCTTCCTCCTAAAAGGAGGAAGGAGCTTTAGTATTAATGCGCTTCATCCCAGTTCATGCCTTTACCGACTTCCACAACCAAAGGTATAGAGATTTCAATCACAGATTGCATCACTTCAGCCAGTTGAGGTGCCAGTTCATCTGCAATCGCTTCATCGACTTCAAATACCAGTTCATCGTGCACTTGTAGCAGCATTTTGGCTTGATCTTTAGGCAGCATTTTATCAACCTCAATCATTGCCATTTTAATGATGTCTGCAGCCGAACCTTGTAATGGTGCATTAATCGCAGCACGTTCAGCGGCTTTGCGGACCATCATGTTACGGGCATCGATATCAGGTGTGTATAAACGGCGGCCTAGAATAGTTTCAACGAAGCCTTGTTCCAATGCCACCTGACGGGTACGCTGCATATATTCATAAATCCCCGGATAGCGGCGGAAATACTGTTTAATATATTCCTGTGATTCCTGACGAGTAAAACCTAACTGACGGGTCAGACCAAATTCAGACATACCATAAAGCAGACCGAAGTTCACGGCTTTTGCCTGACGACGCTGATCATTGGTCACTTCTTCGAGCGGGATACCGAGAACTTCAGCTGCGGTACGGCGATGTACGTCCTGTCCATGGTTAAAGGCATCTACTAGCGCATTATCCTGAGATAAATGTGCCATCAGACGCAATTCAATCTGTGAATAATCGGCTGCGAGTAAGACACGCCCTTCGGGCGCAATAAAGGCCTTACGAATCTGACGTCCGATTTCTGCACGAATTGGAATATTCTGCAGGTTTGGATCAGTTGATGATAAACGGCCAGTGGCAGTTAATGCCTGATGATAACTGGTATGTACACGATGAGTCTCATTATTGGCCTGCTTGCATAGACCGTCGGTATAGGTGCTTTTCAGTTTAGATAGACCCCGATATTCCAGAATCAGTTCAGCAATCGGGTGTTCCAGTTTTTCCAGTACACTTTCGCTAGTACTGTATTGACCGGTAGAGGTCTTTTTGCCACCTTTCAGGCCTAGTTTTTCAAATAGAACTTCACCGACTTGTTTTGGAGAGCTGACATTAAACGCTTCACCGGCTATTTCCGTGATCTGATTTTCCAGATTCTGCATGGTTTGAGCGAACTCACAACCGAGTTGATCCAGAAAAGCCAGATCCAGTCGGATGCCATTTTCTTCCATGCTGGTCAGCACACGCGCTACCGGCATTTCAATATTGTGCAGAATATTGACCAGTTCAGGATAAGCCTGAAGTTTTTTGCTCAGTACTTCAAACAGACGATAGGTCACATGCGCATCTTCTGCGGCATAGTGGGCGGCAGTTTCGATCTCGATTTTATCGAAAGTTTTTTGTTTGGCGCCTTTACCTGCCACCTGTTCATAGGTCGTGGTTAAGTGGCTTAAGTACAGACGGGCTACATCATCCATGCCATGACGGGTGGCAACCGAGTTGAGCACATAAGAAGCCAGCATAGTATCAAAATACCAGCCTGCTAGATGAATGCCGTGATTTTCCAGAACATGCGCATCATATTTCAGGTGGTGGCCAATTTTCTGAATAGCTTCATTTTCTAGAATCGGTTTGATCTGAGCCAGAATTTCTTCACGATTGAGCTGTTCTGGCGCACCTTCATAATCATGTGCTAGCGGTACGTAATAGGCATCCTGTGCATCAAAAGCCACCGAAAAACCAACAATCTGTGCAATACGATAATCCAGACTGGTGGTTTCGGTGTCAAAAGCAAAGCGTTTTTCAGTGTTTAAACGTTCAAACAGCTTGTCCCAATCTTCCTGAGTCAACACAGTATGATAAGTGGCTTCTCCAAGCTGATCATTATCACTGCTGAGTGTCGCCTGCTGCTCATCGGCTTCCTGAGGTTCAGGTGCTGCTTTGGCATTAATCGATTGAGTAGCTTGTTTATAATTACGGTTATTGGGATTATTTGGATGATCCAGTGATTGCAGCTGGTTACGGAATTCCAGTTCAGTATAAAGATTACGTAAAGCTTCTACATTTGGGTCCTGAAGTTTCAGGTCATCATAAGTGAAGCTTAAATCCAGATCGCAAATGATGCTGGCCAATTGATGATCCAATGCAATGCCATCGGTATTGTCTTTAATATTCTGACCAACTTTACCTTTGATCTTGTCGACATTTTCCAGAATGCCACCAATCGAGCCATATTCATTGAGTAATTTGGCTGCAGTTTTCGCCCCAATCCCAGGCACACCCATGATGCCATCTGAGGCATCGCCCATCAGGGTCAGGTAGTCAATGATCTGGTTCGGCCATACGCCAAACTTTTCAAAAACCCCATCAACATCCATCGGTTTTTCTTTGAAGCTGTCTTCCAAGGTCACTTTATCAGTCACCAGCTGTGCCATGTCTTTATCACCAGTTGAAATCAGCACCTGATGACCTAAAGCTTCAGCACGTTTAGCCAATGTACCAATAATGTCATCGGCTTCTGCACCTGGCAGCATATGCAGAGGAATGCCTAATGCGCGAATCAAGGCATGTAAGTATGGAATTTGCTGTGACAGTTCTTCCGGCATGCTCGGACGGTCACCTTTATAAATAGGTGATAGCTCGTGACGGAAAGTCGGTTCAGGCGTGTCGAAAATCACCGCCATATGGGTTGGCTGGGTACGGCGCATCAGTTTTTGAATAGCAGAAATCGCACCACGAATTGCATTGGTGTGCAGACCGGTTGACGTGGTTAATGGTGGTAGTGCATGAAAGGCACGAAATAAAAAGTAAGAGCCATCGACCAAGACAAATGGTGGCATGTAATCAATTCCTTATTCAAAAAACAGTTTTATTGTACGTGATTTTTACTGCACTCGCAGGGGCAAGTCGGTTTCTACAGCTTAGCGAATATCGGGTGAAGATGAAATAAGCAGTACAAGCTGTTGTATGATGACATGGTTAAGGAACGAGAACGAGAAGAATGACGGCAGGGCAAAATGAATTGCGTATGATCTGGCTAATTAGTCTGGTAATTGTGGGAATAAGTGCATGGTATCTGGAATTGCAGATCGTGACTTATCTCACTGGTCTGGGTTTCCTGATCAGCGTGATGCAATATATCAGTGCCATTGAAGCGCCCGTGCGGGATCTGGCTGCACCAACGCAGGTGATTGTGCCAGCCAATTCTAAAATACCGCTATATATTTCTTCTATTATCGCCATTGTCGGAGGCGTGACTGAGCTCAACTGGCTCATGGGTATTGGTATTACTGCCTGGATTTTCTTTCTATTACGCTGGCTACAGCGTTTGGAACGTAACATTGTCCAGTTGCAATCTCGTTACTGGTCAGCAGATCAGACTCATCCAGAAATCACTCAACCAGATATTCCTTTACCTATTGCTGCTCAAGCTAGTCCAGAGCAACCACAATTGCTGGATCAGATCCAACAATGGATTTTTCGTGGAAATCCGGTTCTCAAAGCCGCGATCGCGATTCTGGTCATTGGGATTATTTTATTACTCCGTTTTGCAACAGAGCACTGGCAGCTGAGCCTGGCGGTAAAATTAGGACTGGTCGCTTTATCTGCTGCTGTTGTGACCGGATTAGGTTTTGCTCTGATCACTAAAAATCGAAGTTTCGGTCTGGCACTGGAAGGCTTGGGATTAGGAGCATTATTTCTGACCTTGTTCTTTGCCTATTACAATCTGGTGATTGCCACGTTGTCACTGGCAGCTCTGGTGTTTTTGGTTATTTTGGCAATTACTCTGTACTTAAGCTTGAAACAGGAAAGTATTGAGCTGGCAGTTATGGCTTTATTTATTGCCTATCTGGCGCCGTTTACCTTGCCAACCCGGGATGCTTCTGCGGTTGAGTTCATCGGTTATTATCTGCTGATTAATATCGGCGTGCTGTTACTCAGCAGTTTACGGCCCTGGAAAATCCTGAACCAGATTGCCTTTCTGGTCACAGTCATAGTAGGTGGGATGTATAGCCTGATTCATGGTCATACATATGAACGCTATACCATGACCGCCCTGATTCTGGCACATAGTGCGGTATTCATCTGGCTGGGTTTTCGTTTTAGCCAGTTACTGGCCAAGCAGGATCTTTCCCGTTTTCGTTTAAAACCGGTTCTGGATCTGGCCCTGATTTTCGCTGCACCGATTACCGCCTATATTTTCCTGTATCTGATTCATTTCAATCAGCCTGATCAGAAGCTTTGGCAAGCCGGGCTTAGTCTGCTATTTGCCGGGATATTTGCAATCTGTTGGACTTTAGTGCATCGCAGAGAAAGTATTCAGGTCATTTCCCAAAGTTATCTCAGCCTGATGCTGATCTTTCTGGCTTTGGTTCCACCCATTTTATTGACAGAGCAGTGGAGCGTAGTCGGTTGGGCGGTTGAAGGAGTACTGATTTATCTCTGGGCATTGGAAAAGAATATTCGGGTTGCACATTACCTGAGTATGGGACTGCTGATCATGGCAGGTTTCAGTAGTGTTTACTATCTGATTGAGCTTAATCCCACACCGCGGAAAATTTTCTGGATTCTCAGCTTCTGTTATGTCGCCGTCGTCTTCCTTAGTCAGCTTAAAGCCAAATACCGCCAGCAGCTCAATAGCTTAAGTATCAGTTTTCTGAGTATTCTCAGTTTTGCTGCGACTTTGATGTTGTTTGCCTTGCTTGAAGATGAATTTGCTCATGAGCAGGCCTATATTTATAGTTTATTCAGTCTTGCATTGGGTTATACAGTTCTAAGTGAGATCATTCAGCGCAAGCATCAGGAATGGTGCTGGTTATTGCCGAAATGGAGCGGTCTTACGCCATTGGTGATCATTGCGATTTTGCTGGCTGTTGATCATAGCGAAAATGGGATTCTGGTCTGGCCAAGTGCTTTAGAGCGTGGAATCTTTGCACTTTCATCATTATTGCTGGCTGCTTTATGGTTAAGACCGGTGAAAGGGATTGATTTATCCAAAGAGTGGATGAGCTTTGGGGTATTTGCCAGCCTGGCTTTGGCTAGTGTATGCCTAATACCGAGCATGCCTTATCTCAGTATGGTAATTCTGCCTCTGGTGTTCTGGTTCTGGTGTTATCGACAAAAAGAAAATTCAGAGTGGCGTTTACTCTGGCAAAGTAAAAACAGCTTGGCATTAATGGGAGCTTGGTTAATATGCTCACAGCTGTTTAACCAGCAAGCTTTTCAGTATTACTGGTTACCTTTATTCAATCCATTTGATCTGATCAGTCTGGCCATGCTTGCCAGTTTCCTATGGATGCTGTTGCAGCAGATTCGGGCAGGACACGACCGCGGTATGATGTCGGTACTGATGGTGCTAAGCCTGTTATGGCTGTCGAGTTATATTGTATTACGGGCCTTACATATCTATCTGCAAACACCATTCAATAGTCTGGAATTGTGGAGCAATGGCACAGTACAGTTAAGCCTAACGATTCTTTGGGTATTGTTGGCTTGGGCGACCATGTGGACCGCCACCCTGAAAAGGCTTAAACCGATGTGGATTTTAGGGGGGAGCATTCTGGTGATCGTCAGCTTGAAGCTGGTGTTATTCGACCTGTCTCATACCGGTACACTGACGCGTGTGATTTCATTCTTGCTGGCCGGTGGGGTCATGCTACTGATTGCCTATATTGCACCGATGCCGGATGGGGAGAAGAGGGTTTGAATCTAAATTACTAGATTTGAGCATTAATTTAATCTCCCCAAACCCTGAACGAGCTTAAAGCACTGCTTTAAGCGATGTGTAAGAGAAAGACAGGCTTTTTATGACAGTTCCTCCCTTAGTAAAGGGAGGTGAGGAGGGATTTAGAAAAAGTTATTTTAAATCCGGCTCTCTCTTCAGCTCCTTCTCATTTGCATATTGATCAATATCTTCATTTTCCAGTGGGCGAGCCAGTGGATGATCAACAAAGCCCATTTTCGGTACCGGAATTTCAATCTGATTATCGAGAAAGCCATTTCGAATCCGTTCCTGCATCTCATCACGGACTTTTAGATAGTTTTCCTGCTGACACCAAATCGCAAACAAAAGTTCAATCGAAGATTCACGGAAGGCGGTGACTGTAACAGCCGGTTTTGGATCGGCCAGAACCAGCGGATATTTATTGGCAACATCAAGCAGTACTTCACGCACCTTGATGATGTCTTCATGGAAATTAATAGCCAAGGTAATCGGAATACGCCGGATTGGAAACTTGGACAGGTTGTGTACCGGAGCCCGAATCAGTTGTTCGTTCGGCAAACGTATATAGATATTATCTTGGGTAAGCAGTTTAACCGAGAGCAGATCAATCGAAATCACTTCACCTTCAACGGTATGTCCACGAATCAGTGTAATCTGAATGGTATCACCGACCTCAAAAGATCCTTCACCGATCAGGAAGATACCGCTGATCAAGTTTGACGCTGAAGTTTGAGAAGCGAAACCCAAGGCCACAGTTAAAATACCTGCTGCACCAAGGAAGACACTCAGCTTAAAGCCAGCCTCCTTTAAACTTGCCATTACAAACAGCAGGAAAATAAAGTAGAAAATCCCGCGGCGCCAGACCATTTGCTGATGCGCATTAAAGCGTATACCAATAGTGCGGATAAAAGCATTCGAAAAAAAACGTGCGATCAGGAAACCAATAAAACACAGCACAACCGCGACGACAATTTCAGTCAGGCGATCCGTATTAATATTGGTAAATACTCCCTTGAGACTGTTGGTGACTTCGGTTGGAATATTCGAATTTGGCATCACACGCTCTTAGAAAAATGAATCAAACATATTAAATAAATTTCCCGCTGGATCACGCGGTGGGTGTAAATAATCTACTTCACCCGCATTGGGCGGGGTACGGTTTTCTACCCGGATCCGGGGGGGGCGATCCAGACCTTCATGCAGAACCTTAATCTGCGAGGTCCATAAACGTTCAGTGCTGGCACTATAAAAGAGAGGCAATGCAGGTACTGGAACATTCATCCGATCGAAACGCAGTTGCTGCTGACTGGTATTATGAAATTCAATTGGAGTCACAGCACGGAATGCACGAGGACGTAATTGTTGGAGCTCGGTTCTTCCGTCAACTGCGGTAGCATAGCAAATTTCACCGGAACGATGATTGGGTCCAAACCAGGTGTCTTTCGGTAAAATCACTGGAAGATCAAAAATCGGTTCACGTTGACCTTCGACAAAACCGGCAATCCATAGCGGGGTGCTGATATAGAGGGTTCCACGTTGTCCGGCCGGAATATAAATCGGATCAACCGGTTTAATTACTACGGAGCGATTCGCCAGACGCGGCATAAGCTGTAACTTACTTTGGGTAGATTTGAACATATAGCGTTCAATTTTCACCGGTTTCGGAAATGCAAACAGTGGGTCACTGATCTGATGCCATTGCTGTTCATAATCGTATTGTACGGTAGGGCGATAATATTCCAGTCGCCATTCTTGCAAGCCTCGGGTCAAACGAAACAGCAGAGAGCCAAATTGCCAGGCCTTGGACTCGTTAATTTCAAAACTTTGTTCTCCCCACCATTGAATTCTGGGAGACTGCAGGTTTAATTCCTTTTGATCTTGCGGCAATGTTGGCATCCTTTCTTACTAAATCTTTGAAAACATACTTCACGCTGTCATATGCTTAGAGTACACTCAATTTAAATTTTTTCATCATTATTATAATCTGCGATGCAAGTACTGAAACAATTACAAATCCCGTATAGCTTTGCGAAACGTCATGGTGTGCTGTTACGTTATGAGGGAGATCAGGCTTTTATTGTCCGTCGTGACAATACGTCTATGCTTGCATTGCAGGAAGCACGCCGTTTGCTGGGCCATCCGGCTCAGTATCAACATTGTACAGAACAAGAATTCAATCAGTTACTCAGTTCCAGTTTTGCCGGCGATAGCGGTGAGTCACAGCAGGTGGCTGCCGGACTGGAAGATCACCCGGATTTATTAAGCCTTGCTGATTCGGTCCCTGAGGCTGAAGACTTGATGGATCAGGAGGATGATGCGCCTATTGTCCGTCTGATCAATGCCTTGTTGTCTGAAGCAATCCGGGTTGGAGCTTCAGATATTCATGTAGAATCTTTTGAAAAACGACTTTCCGTACGTTTGCGTGTCGATGGGCAATTGCGTGAAATTGTGCAGCCACGTCGTGAACTGGCACCATTACTGGTATCACGGATCAAGGTCATGGCCAAGCTGGATATTGCGGAAAAACGGATTCCTCAGGATGGCCGTATTTCCTTACGTCTGGCAGGTCGTGAAGTCGATGTGCGTGTTTCGACTTTGCCATCCTCTTATGGCGAGCGGGTGGTGATGCGTTTGCTGGACAAGCAGGCCGGCCGTCTAAATATGACCCATCTTGGCTTGATGAATAATGATTATGATCGACTCAAGGCCCTAGTGCATCGCCCTCATGGCATTATTCTGGTGACTGGACCTACAGGTTCGGGTAAGACCACTACCTTATATGCAGCACTCTCTGATCTAAATGATGGTTCCAAAAATATCCTGACGGCTGAAGATCCAGTCGAATATCAGTTAGAAGGGATTGGTCAAACTCAGGTAAATACCAAAGTCGATATGACCTTTGCCCGTGCCTTAAAAGCCATGCTGCGTCAGGATCCGGATGTAGTGATGGTCGGTGAGATCCGTGATCTGGAAACTGCAGAAATTGCAGTTCAAGCCTCGCTGACAGGTCACTTGGTATTATCAACGCTGCATACCAATACTGCGATTGGTGCAGTGACACGTCTAAAAGACATGGGAATTGAACCATTCTTGCTATCCAGCTCTTTAATTGGCGTAGTTGCTCAGCGTCTGGTGCGGACTTTATGTCCGCATTGTGCGACCTGGAAGGATGCAGATGCATTTGAAAAGAATCTGTTTGAACATATTGAGCATCCACAGGAGTTGAGATTACCTCAACCGCACGGTTGTGAACGCTGCGGGAATACGGGCTTTAGTGGACGTACTGCCATTTATGAAATTGTACCGGTTGATGAACATATGCGCCGTCTGATTCATGGCAATGCAGCGGAATATGAATTGGAAACCTATGCACGTCAGCAGTCAGGATCAATTCGCGATGATGGTTTACGCAAGGTGCTGGCTGGAAAAACCACGATTGAAGAAGTTCTGCGTGTAACCAATGAGGCGGTAGAGTAAATTTTTATTCGTTGTGATAGAAAGGCACAGTTTTATTAAGCAAATATCTCAAGTGATCATTTTTCTATTAAATAGCACACAGTAATTTTGATCAAAATTTTATAAAAATGATCAGCTCTATCCTGAAATGACTTCTAATTTTTCAGGATAGAGAGTGAAATGTTTATTTAGACTTAGGTGATGACATTTAAAGTAACATCAATATTGTTACGGGTTGCATTTGAGTAAGGACAAACGATGTGTGCGGCATCGACTAGTTTTTGTGCTTCTTCCTGTTCCATTCCTTCTAAATGAACATTTAAAGTCACTTCAATGCCAAAACCGGTAGGAATCGGACCAATGCCAACTTCACCTTCAATATAGGCATCTTTGCTAATATTGATTTTATCCCGGTTAGCAACAAACTTCATGGCACCTAAAAAACAGGCTGAATAACCTGCAGCGAACAATTGTTCAGGATTGGTCCCGCCACCTGGGCCACCCATTTCCTTAGGCACTGCCAGTTTCACATCCAGAATCTGATCGTCAGAGGTTGCACGGCCATCTCGACCGCCTGTAGCTTTGGCACGTGCGGTATATACTGCTTTTTCTAATGACATGAGAGTATTTCCTGCTTGTTCTTTTATGGAACTTCTATGCTCCATAATTTCTAGGGAAGAATAAGCAGGGATTTTGTTAATTTATGCAAGCGAATGAGAATGCAGTAGAAAGTCTGACTTAAAAGAACTGTAATAGCTTGCGATGCTGCATGAGTGGCATAGACTCACGCACTTTGGCCTGCTCAGTCAAATCAAAATCAACCGTAATAATCTGTGCGCCTTCCGCATGCACCATATCGAGAGTTTGACCACGGCTGTTTGCGGCAGCGGCATGTCCCCAAGTTTGACGTTTTTCACCATGCCAACCCTGTTGAGCAGCACCGAGAACTGTGCATTGGGTATCCATAGCACGTGCTTGCAATAATAATTGCCAGTGCATTTGGCCGGTGGTGTAGGTAAAGGCAGATGGCGCAGTTAAAATATTCGCGCCTTGGGCACGTAAATGAAGCGCAAGTTCAGGGAAACGCAGGTCATAGCAGACCATCATACCGATATTGCCAAAAGGTGTTTTCGCAACAACAACATCGGTACCTGGTTCAAAAAATTGGGATTCCTGATAGCCACCAACAGCATCACCGACCTGCACGTCAAAGAGGTGAATCTTGTCATAGCGGGCTTCAGTTTTTTCAGGGCTAATACACAGACTTACGGTTCGAACCCGACCATCTTCAATAATCGAACCATCAGGACGATAAGGGCAGGATAATGTCCCCGCGATAATCCAGATCTGATATTGATGCGCCAGTTGTTCCAGACGTTGTTGAATGCTCTCGAACTGAGCAGCAGTTTCGCGCTGCTTACCAGCAGCAAAACAGACGAAATTTTCAGGAAAGACAATAAGTTCAGCGCCTTTTGCTTTACTTTGTTGAATTAATGATTCGATGGTTATGAAATTTTGCTCAATTTCATTCTGGGAATTCATTTGTGCAACAGAAAGTAAAGTCATAGGGATTCCTTATTGTGTATTCATACCTTTTGTTCAGACACTTGATCTAGATTATCTTGTTCTTTTTGCAACTGTTTGACCAAGGGCTCAAACATATTCTGGTTGCTCTGATTTAACCGCATTAAAGTCTTGTGTGCATCCAGAACAGTTTTCAGCATTGCCTGATGCGTCACATGTTCTTCCATCAGTTTACGCGTACATACATTTGAATCACCGCAGTAATCCAGAATGACAAAGACCTGCCCCAAGCCCATACTGTTGGCCAGAGTCGTGATATCAGAGTTAGTCGACAACATCACCGCCTGGATCTTATGGAGCTGCTTAAGTTTAAGTCCTAATTTTGCCAGGACACCCAGTACAGTGCTGTCAATAAAGCTGGTTTCAGTCAGATCAACAATTGCGCCAACAACGTTGTCCTGCTGCTCAAGTTTGTTCAGTAATTTGTCTAGACTAATACAAGATTGGGCCCGCACTTCGCCGATAAGCTTAAAAATATGCGTTCCATTCAAGCTTGCATATTCAACATGACCTGTTGACATATAAATGCCATTTGCAGAGAAGGATATTAAATTATCCCATAGGGTCTACGGATACTCAAGTAGCTGAAAGTCGCAATCAAATTAAGTGCTTATAAAGCTTGTAATTATACTGCTATTTCACTCTTATAAAGCTGAGAATGGCAATATCGTCGGCAACATGTTCGGGTGCTTCGAAGGATTCGTTTTGTAAGTGATGCAATAATTGGGAAAATTGTTCATTCAGACCGCCGCTAAACGGCTCCAATGCCCCATCTGAACAGATAATGAAACGTGCATTTCGGCTGAGGATATACTCATTTTCTTCTACCTCAAGGTCTTCAGTGAGGCCAAGAGGGAAGCTGCTGGATGACAGGATTTTTGGTTCCTGATTCGGTTCAAAGATAATCGGAGGAGGGTAGTGACCAGCACTGGACCATTTCAAGACATGGGTTTCCAGGTTCAGGATTCCGGCAATCATGGTGATATGCTTTTCGATATTTTCCTGAACCAGCATCCCGTTTAGTTTCTTGATTAGCTCACGAGGCGTTTTGGAGCGACCATGAAAAGCCGCCATCCAGGACGTTAATAAACTGCTGGTAACGCCATGACCAGAAACATCCGCAAGATAGAAAATGACTTCTTTATCGCTGATTTTCCAGTAGTCGTACCAATCGCCAGATAGATAGGCAGAAGGCTGAAAATAGGTTTCAACCGCATAATTGGTTAATTCAATTTCATTCGGCAGCAAACGTTTTTGTAGCTCTGCCGCAGAAGGAAGGTCACGACTATCCTGATTACGCTTATATTGCGCATCAATTTTTTGTAATGCGATATCGGGTTGTTCAGGCAGTTTATCCCAGATCCAGCCTGCCAAGGCACCTTGTTCCCAAGCTTGTGCCAAGGCTGTTCCTTCATTTTCTAGCGCTAATACTACAGTCGGAAGGTTCCACTTATATTTCAGATAATCATGTACATCTGCAATGGCAATAATCGTTGCATCGTACAACTCGTGATCTTCCAGCTTGATTACTTGAACGTGCGGAAGCTTCTCAAGTACTTGATCTAAATAAGGAATATCACGGGTAGGTTGAATGAAATACATAGACAGGTAGTTCGATCCTGGAATGAGTTATAAGATGTACTATAACAAGCAAATGATTGCTAGCGAACAGTTTCCGCTAGCAAATCATCATTGAGCTTAGGTTTTAAAGGTCATCACTAGAAGATTCAGTCTCATTTTCATCGAAAGATTCATCTTCAAGATTTTCATCATCGAAGTCATCTTCAAGGAATAAAGATTCCTGTTCCAGACCTTTTTTCTGGGCGATCATATAATTGGTACGCTGCAAATAAATATCGCGAATTTGTGCATAACGATCACCTGTTAACACACCTTCAATATCAAGTAATTCTGCACGATTATCAATTGCACGCCAGAATTGATCACCCCAATACAAGCCTTCATCATCTTCAAGAATATATTTCTGTGGACGGGTCTGGCTATCGACTGCCATACCCAAAGTATCACGCACAGAACTTGGGCCTAGGAACGGTAACATCACATAAGGGCCAGAAGGTACACCATAATAACCTAGTGTGATCCCGAACTTTTCATCTTCATGATCCAGTCCCAGACGACGGGCAGGATCTGCCAGACCTAAAGTAGTTAAGGTATTAATGGTAAAACGGCCCAAAGATTTTACCGCACGAGCAGGACGGCCCTGAATCAACTGGTTTACCGCATTCCATGGTTCACCCAAATTGCTACGGAACTGGGTGTAGCTGCCACGAACATCTTGAGGAACCTTTTCCTGATACTGAACCGCAATGGGGCGAACGACTGCTTGATCGATTGCATCATTAAATTGATACACCTTTCTATTCCAGCCCTGAAAAGGATCTTTAACTTCTTCAGCCTGTGCAGCACTAGCATCGACTTTTAGCTGGGTTTGCAGGTGACTCACCTTGGAAGATATTTTTTCTCTGAGTGGAACCGTATCAGTAGTAGTAGAAGATTCAGTTTCTATTTCAGTCTGTTCAGCCTGAGTAGTGTCTTCAGCAAAAATTAATGGGCTAGAGGCCAAAGAAAATAAGCATAAAGATAAATAAATAGAGCGATGCATAAGGAAACCCCAAAGCCTTGTTCTGAGTATAGTGGCGTTGTTTAACCCGGAATAATAAACTGTATTACTAGGAATAGGCGTAATTTAAGCAAAATTGTATAATAAATGAATAAAAACTTCATAAAAGACTAAAAATTAGACATGCGGTAAGATTTATTTAAAAAAGGTGTTGCAAGGCATCTGAAATACTGTAGAATGCACATCCATCGGCGGTGATGAAGATTAAAACTTCTGATAAAACAGTAACTTAGCATGAAATGGTTGAGTTAGGTTTTAGAAAGAAAGTTTAAAAATAATTTTCATTACTGGTTGACTTTCTAGAGATAGAGAGTAATATAGCCGACCTAGCTTGCTACTGACGAAGTAGCAAGAAGATCATTAAGAGATTATGAAGAACAACTTGTGTGGATTTTTACTGGTTGATTGATCGAAATTATTTTCATTGATTGATTGGTTTAAATTACTCGAAGTTTATTTGAGCGAAATTTAAGTCAGAAAATTGATGAGCCAAGTTTAAGAACTTTACTTATAAAGTTCGAAATGATTTTAACTGAAGAGTTTGATCATGGCTCAGATTGAACGCTGGCGGCAGGCTTAACACATGCAAGTCGAGCGGGGATAGGGTGCTTGCACCTGATTCCTAGCGGCGGACGGGTGAGTAATGCTTAGGAATCTGCCTATTAGTGGGGGACAACGTTCCGAAAGGGACGCTAATACCGCATACGTCCTACGGGAGAAAGCAGGGG